>JAGCZK010000133.1 GCA_017960065.1 Paludibacteraceae bacterium | reverse complement strand
GTCGGCAATGGTGCTTTGGTATTGCATCCGCTTGTTGTTCCAATGCTGGCCGTACATGCCAAAGCTGTTGACGCTAAAGTCGTTGAGCGAGTCGATGTGGTAGGTGAATCCGGCCCGCAGGAAACCGTTGACCCGGTCGTTGTCCGACCAGTTGTCTTTGTTGAACACCGTGGTGTCGCCCTCGCTAAAGGTGGTGCGGTGCGTGAAAGCCCCATTCTCGCGGTGGTTGGAACGGGCGTTAGCACTGAGGTTGACATCCCATTTCTTGCTGGTGTAGGTGTAGTTGATGCCGAGGTTTCCGCCCGGATAGGCCGAGCCTTCCTGGTATTGGAGTCCGGCATTGACCGTGGCCATATAGCCTCCCGTACGGTCTTCCTTGAGCACGATGTTGATGATGCCGGCACTGCCTTCGGGATTGTATTTCGACGAAGGGTTGGTAATCAGCTCCACGCTCTTGATGCTTTCGGCCGGCAGCATTTCCAGAATGTCGGCTTTGTCCGAATCCGACAGCCCGGAGGGGCGGCCGTTGATCCAAATTTCGACATTACTGCTGTTGCGCAAGCTGACATTGCCTTCGGTATCCACATCTACGGTCGGAATGTTTTGCAGCACTTCGGTGGCGTTGGCGCCTTCCGACAACAGGCTTTGCTCCACGTTGAAGACCTTTTTGTCGATGTCGAGGGTCATGGCCGAACGCTGGCCGATGACCTGCACTTCCGAAATTTCGGTGGCGCTTTCCTGCAGCGCGATGCGCCGCAAGTGCTGGCTGGGGTGGGCTTCGGACAGATCGACGGTCGTGCTGTAGTCGGCGTATCCGACATTACTGATTTTGAGGGTGTAGGAGCCGTAATCGGCCTTGATCTCGAAATGACCTTCGAGGTCGGTGAGGCAGGCGCTCACGGTGCGTCCGGAAGCGTCGATCAGTCCGACGGAAACGAAATCGAGCGGCTCTTTGCTGGCCGAATCATACACAAAGCCCTCGACCCGGCCGTTTTGGGCCAGTGCGGTTAGGGCTGCAATAAACAGGAACAGAAGGGTGGTTAGTTTTTTCATCGATTGGCAGACGATGAGTGAGGGCTTAGGTTTAATCTACAAAGCTCGAAAGAGCCAAATCGTACGATTTCAGGCCGAAACCGCAGATGCAGCCTTTGCAAACGGGCGACAGAAACGAATGGTGCCGGAATTCTTCGCGGGCGAAAACATTCGAGATGTGCACTTCGATGACCGGGGTCTTGATGGCCTTGATGGCGTCGGCAATGGCGACAGAGGTGTGGGTGTACGCCCCTGCGTTGAGTACGATGCCGTCGTACGAAAAGCCGACTTCGTGCAGCTTGTTGATCAGCTCGCCTTCCACATTGGATTGGAAATAAGCGATTTCCAAAGAAGGAAACCGCTTATTTAAAACCTGAAGGTACGAGTCAAACCCCTCGTTGCCGTAGATGCCCGGTTCGCGGACGCCCAGCAAGTTCAAGTTCGGACCGTTGAGAATGAGTATTTTTTTCATCACTTTCGCTTATTCTAAAATCGTGATCCAGCCGTGCGTGTCGGGTTCGTCTCCGTATTGGATGGCGCGCAGCTTGTTGTACAGCTTGGTGCTGACTGGGCCGGGTTTGCCGTCTTTGGAGAACACATACGACTTGTTGTTGTCCAGGTCGTCGAGCCGTTCAATCGGGCTGATTACGGCGGCGGTTCCGCAGGCGCCGGCTTCTTCAAACGTCGGCAGCTCTTCGATGTCGATGGGACGGCGTTCCACCTTCATTCCGAGGTCTTCGGCCAACTGCATCAGGCTCTTGTTGGTGATGGAGGGCAGAATCGACGTCGATTTCGGAGTGATGTAGGTGTTGTTCTTGATGCCGAAGAAGTTGGCGGCGCCGCATTCGTCGATGTAGCGTTTTTCTTTGGCGTCGAGGTAGAATTCCGACGAATATCCCTTGTCATGGGCTTCCATGTGGGCGGCCAGGCTGGCGGCGTAGTTGCCACCGACCTTGTAGATGCCGGTGCCGAGCGGAGCGGAACGGTCATAACGACGGGTGATGACGTAGGGGTTGGTCGAAAAACCGCCTTTGAAGTACGGGCCTACCGGCGACACAAACACGATGAACATATAATCCTTGGCGGGATTTACACCGATTTGCGCCGAGTTGCCGAACAATACGGGACGGATGTACAGCGATGCGCCGCTTTCGTAGGGCGGAACAAATTCCAGATTGGCTTTGACTGCCATGAGCACGGCTTCTTTGAAGACCCCTGCGGGAAGTTTGGGCATGCAGATACCGTCGCAGGTCGATTCGAGACGCTTGGCGTTTTCGTCGATGCGGAACAAACGGATTTTTCCGTCTTTGCCTTTGAAGGCCTTCAATCCTTCAAAGCCTTCCTGACCATAATGCAGACAGGTGGCGGCCATGTGCATGTTGATGGTTTCTTCGGTATGTAACTCTAATTTGCCCCATGCGCCGTTGTGGTATTCGCAACGGACGTTGGCGTTGGTTTTCATGTAGCCGAATCCAAGTTCGGACCAATTGATTGTGCTCATATCAGATAGATGTTTTAGTCAGTACGCAAAATTACATTTTTTTTGCCCAGAAATGGCAAATTTATCCATAAAAATCGTTATATTTGTGATATTGTTGTCCGAATGGACTGTTGTGGACAGCAAGCATTCGTCAAATAGTTTTGAAAAAGTCAGAAAAAATACTCCGATATGCCGCTTATCCCTTGGGTTGGCTGTATGCCCTGGCCGTGGATATCCGCAATGCCTGGTATAGCTCCGGGTGGCTCAAAAGCAAAGCCTACGACTTCCCGGTGATTACGGTGGGCAACCTGACGGTGGGCGGAACCGGCAAAACCCCTCACGTCGAGTACCTGTTGCACCTGCTCGAAGACAAATACCGCATGGCCATGGTCAGCCGCGGCTACAAGCGCCGTTCCGCAGGACTGCAAATCGCCGGCGATGCGGCCTCTTTCGAGCAGTTGGGCGACGAGGCGTTCCAAATCTACCGGAAACACCACAAGCGGGTGCGGATTGCGGTTTGTTCCGACCGTTTGCACGCAATCGACACGCTCAAACAGCAGTTTGAGGAGTTGCAGGCCTTTGTTTTGGACGACGCCTTTCAATACCGCAAACTGCGTCCGGGCCTGTCGGTGCTGCTTATGGACTACCATCGCCCGGTTTACAATGACCGGATGTTGCCCATGGGAGATCTTCGCGAACCGGTGCGGGGCAAATACCGGGCCGACGTGGTGGTGGTTTCGAAATGCCCTTCCAATATGACCCCGCTGGAGGCGGCGGATATTCGCAAACGCTTGAATTTGAGGGCATTCCAGAAACTGTTTTATTCCACCTTCCAATATGGCACTTTCCGAAATGTGTTTGATACGCGCCAAAAGCTGACGCGTAAGGAGTTGCAGGAGGATCCGCCCGCCATGCTTTTGTGTACCGGCATCGCGCAACCCAAGCCCTTGCGCGATTTTCTGGCTGGCTTTGGCGGCCCGGTCGAACAGCTGGCTTTTCCCGACCATCACGATTTCAGCGAGTCGGATCTGCGTCTGATGGAGGAGCGTTTCGCCGCCATGCCGCAAAGCCGAAAGATGATTGTGGTGACAGACAAGGACGTGTCGCGCCTGTGCGAGCATCCGGCCTTGTCGGTCGTTCTCAAAAAAAATATGTATTGTGTACCGCTCAAGGTCCGTTTCCTGTTTGACGGGGGGGCGGAGTTTGACAAAATTGTGTTGAATTATGTTGCAAAAAATCTCTGAAACGGCCTCTTACCTACGGGGCAGAATGCAGTTTCTCCCCAAAATCGGCATTATTTTGGGCACGGGTCTGGGCGAGTTGGCCACGCAAATCACCGATGTGCAGGAAATTCCCTATCAGGAAATCCCGAACTTTCCGCTTTCGACGGTCGAAGGCCATAGCGGCAAGCTGATTGTCGGCCGCCTGGGCGGAGTGCAGGTGCTGGCCATGCAGGGCCGTTTCCATTTTTACGAGGGCTATGCCATGAAAGAAGTGACCTTTCCCGTAAGGGTGATGAAGGCCTTAGGGGTCGGGACGCTGGTGGTTTCGAATGCCGCCGGCGGCATGAATCCCAATTTTCAGTTGGGCGATCTGATGCTGATTACCGACCACATCAACCTTTTCCCGGAACATCCTTTGCGCGGTCACAATTACAATGAGCTGGGCGTGCGTTTCCCGGATATGGGCAATGCCTACGACGCCGCTTTGCGCGTCAAGGCGGTGGCGATTGCCAAAAAGCTCGGAATCCGCCTGCAGCAGGGCGTGTATGTGGGTACGCAGGGACCGACTTTCGAAACGCCCTCGGAATACCGCTACTTCCGGACGATTGGCGGCGACGCGGTCGGCATGTCAACGGTGCCGGAGGTGATTGTGGCAGTGCATTCGGGCATCAAGGTGCTGGCGTTTTCGATTATCACCGACTTGGGTGGCTTTGAGCCGACTCCCGAGGTTTCGCACGAAGAGGTGCAGCGCGTGGCCAATGAGGCGCAACCCCGCATGACCCGCCTCGTCGCCGAGGTGATCAAGGATCTGTAAGCGACATTTCTGATTTTTTTGCAATTGAGTCAACCAACAGCTCCAATGCATAGGCTACTGGTAGGAGTGGGAGGATGAAAAATGGTACTGTTATAGGCGCAAATGTCCGACCCGTATCAGACGTTAGGCTCCTCATCGCTTCTCTTTGCTCGGGTGTTTGTTCGCTATCGGAGAAGAAGCCGTCGCCGTCCAGGTCAAACTGGTTTACTTCCAATTCCAGTTGAAGGTCGTATAAATATATGGCCAGCAGTATGGATATATAAAGGATCAGAATCTGAAGAAGCGCCCGAAGGAAATTATTTTTTCCGATTAAGGAGGGGTTCTTGCGTTTCAAACGCAAGGTCCACGCGTAGCACGCCAACTGTATCACTATTATCAATACGAAATACATTTTTCCTTATTCCGGATCCTTGCTATTGAGTGAGTACCAGTCGATTTTTCGGGTGATGAACATCAGCATGACAACAACGGTGAACATCCCCAAACTTCCGATCAGCAGTGCATAGTCTTCGGCTTGTACTGTTCCGTACAAAAAGATGTAGGACATCAGTTGGATGCAGCTAAG
>JAGCZK010000132.1 GCA_017960065.1 Paludibacteraceae bacterium | reverse complement strand
TCCGGCCCGTTACACCATCCTCAAAAACCAGACCATGATTGTGGCCAGCGAGGTGGGCGTCGCCGATATCGACCCGGCCGAAGTGGCCGAAAAAGGCCGTCTGCAACCCGGCAAAATCCTGCTGGTCGATACGCAGGAAGGCCGCATCTACTACGATGGTGAAATCAAGAGCCGCCTGGCGGGTGAGCACCCCTATCGCCAATGGCTCAACACCAACCGCATCCAACTCGAAAAACTCAAGAGCGGCCGTCACATCGACCATGTCGAGCCCAAGCTGCTCGAAAAGGAACTGCTGTTCGGCTATGGCGCCGAAGATGTTGACGGTACCATCGCTCCGATGGCCGTAAACGGTGTCGAACCGACCGCTTCGATGGGCAACGACACCCCGTTGGCCGTGCTTTCCGACAAGCCGCAGAGTTTCTTCAACTACTTCCGTCAGCAGTTCGCCCAGGTGACCAACCCCCCGATCGACAGTATCCGCGAAGAGCTGGTGATGAGCCTGACCGAGTACATCGGCCGTGTGGGCACGGGCATTTTGAACCCCGACGAAACCAACTGCAAAATGGTGCGTCTGCCGCATCCGATTTTGAACAACACCCAGCTCGACATCCTGTGCAATATCCGCTACAAGGGCTTCAATACCATCAAGTTGCCGATGCTCTTTGAAGTGTCGAAAGGCGAGGCCGGTCTCAAAAAGGCGCTCGACGAGCTCTGCCGCCAAGCCGAAAAATCGGTCGATGACGGGTACAACTACATCATCCTGAGCGACCGCGAGGTCGATGCCGCCCATGCCGCCATTCCTTCGCTCTTGGCCGTGTCGGCCGTGCACCATTACCTGATTGGGGTCGGCAAGCGGGTGCAAACCGCCCTGATTGTCGAGAGCGGCGAAATCCGCGAAACCATGCACGCCGCCCTGCTGCTGGGCTACGGCGCCAGCGCCCTGTGCCCCTACCTGACCTACGCCATCCTCGACGACCTGGTGAAAAAGCACAAAATTCAGGAAGATTACGCCACTGCCGAGAAAAACTACATCGAGGCCGTCAAAAAAGGCCTGTTCAAGATTATGGCCAAGATGGGCATTTCGACCATCCGCAGCTACCGCGGCGCCAAAATTTTTGAAAGCATCGGCCTGAGCGAATCGCTCTTGCGCGACTATTTCGGCACCGAGGTCAGCACCATCGGCGGCATCGGTCTCGAAAAAATCGCCCGCGATGCGGCCCAGATGCACCGCATGGCGTTTGCCACCGGCAACGAGACGCCTTCCTTCCTGCCCAATATGGGCCAGTTCCACTGGCGTAAGGACGGTATCCGCCACGCCTGGACGCCCGAGGTCATCGCCCAACTGCAGCTGGCCACCCGAACGGGTGATTACGCCAAGTTCAAGCATTTCAGCCAGCTGGTCGATGCGAAAGAGGCGCCCGTCTTTATCCGCGATTTTATGGGATTCAAAAAGAACCCCATCGCCATCAGCGAGGTGGAGCCGGTAGAAGCGATTGTCAAGCATTTTGTGGCAGGGGCCATGTCGTTCGGCGCCTTGAGCAAGGAGGCGCACGAGGCCATCTGTCTGGCCATGAACAAATTGGGAGCGCGTAGCAACACGGGCGAAGGAGGCGAGGATTCGGAACGTTTCCACTCCAGCCTCGAAGGCATCAGCCTTTGCAGCAAAACCAAGCAAGTCGCTTCGGGCCGTTTCGGTGTGACCACCGAATACCTGGTCAACGCCGAAGAAATCCAAATCAAAGTGGCCCAGGGCGCCAAGCCGGGCGAGGGCGGCCAGTTGCCCGGATTCAAGGTCAACGAGGTGATTGCCAAAACCCGTCACAGCATTCCGGGTATTTCGCTGATTTCGCCTCCGCCTCACCACGATATCTATAGCATCGAAGACTTGGCCCAACTCATCTTCGATTTGAAAAATGTCAATCCGACCGCCGCGGTTTCGGTCAAACTGGTGGCCGAAAGCGGAGTGGGTACCATTGCGGCCGGTGTGGCCAAGGCCAAAGCCGATTTGATTGTGATCAGCGGTGCCGAAGGCGGTACGGGCGCCAGCCCTGCCTCGAGCATGCGTTTCGCCGGCATTTCGCCCGAAATCGGCCTGAGCGAAACCCAGCAGACCCTGGTGCGCAACGGATTGCGCTCGCGGGTGCGCCTGCAGGTCGACGGTCAGATCAAAACCGGACGCGACGTGGTGCTGATGGCCCTGATGGGTGCCGAGGAATTCGGCTTCGGTACGGCCGTGCTGATTGTGCTCGGCTGTGTGATGATGCGTAAGTGCAACCTCAACACCTGCCCCATGGGCGTGGCTACGCAGAACCCCGAACTGCGCAAGCATTTCGTCGGCCGTTACACCTATTTGGTCAATTACTTCCAGTTTCTGGCCCAAGAGGTGCGCGAATACCTGGCCGAAATGGGATTCCGCTCGCTCAACGAGATTGTGGGCCGGACCGACCTGATCGAAACCGCCCCCTCGGTGCTCGACTTCGGACGGCTGCTCTACAAGGAGGCCGGCGTGCTGCACTTTACCGGCGATGTCAAATCGCCCGCCGTGCCGCTGGGCATGCAAGGCCAGGTCATCGACCAGAAAATGATTGCCGCTGCGGCCAAGTCGCTCGACAGCAAAGAAGAAGTGAGTCTCGATTATCCGATTCACAATACCGACCGTGCCACCGGCACCATGCTTTCGGGCGAAGTGGCCCGCCGCTATGGTTTGGCTGGGTTGCCCGACAATACCATTCGCGTCAACTTCAAAGGCTCGGCCGGACAATCGTTCGGCGCCTTCCTGAGCCATGGGGTCAGCTTCCAGCTCGAGGGCGAGACCAACGACTATTTCGGCAAGGGCCTGTCGGGCGGACGAATCGCCATTCTGCCGCCTGCACGCAGTGAGTTCAAGGCCGAAGACAACATCAGTGCCGGCAACACCGGCCTGTATGGCGCCACCTCGGGCGAGGTCTATGTCAACGGCAAGGTGGGCGAGCGCTTCGGCGTGCGCAACTCGGGTGCCATCGCGGTCATCG
>JAGCZK010000131.1 GCA_017960065.1 Paludibacteraceae bacterium | reverse complement strand
TTTTCTTCCAGTCGCTCGAGCGGATTTTTATCGAAGAGCGCATTTACAAAGACGAAGCCTTCGAAAAGAGCAAGAGCATCGACGAGGCCCTGGCGCATATCGACAAGCGCCTCGAACCGTTCAAGAAGAACTTTATCCGCGATGTCGAACGCGACGACTTGCTCAAACTGCTCGAAATAAAGATGGCGCGTATCCTGCGCTTCTCTTCCGACAAGGCCGACGCCAACATCGCTTCGCTGAAGGCCGAGCTGAAGGAGGTGCAGAACAACCTCGACCACATCGTGGATTATACCATCAGCTGGTTCGAACACCTGAAAGAAAAATACGGCGCCCAATATCCGCGTCGCACCGAAATCCGCAACTTCGACACCATCGAGGTGGTCAAGGTGGTGGAGGCCAACGAAAAGCTTTACATCAACCGCGAGGAAGGGTTTGTGGGTACTTCGCTCAAAAAGGACGAGTTTGTCTGCAACTGCTCCGACATTGACGACATCATCGTCTTCTTCCGCGACGGCCGGTTCAAGGTCATTAAGGTGGCCGAAAAGGTGTATGTGGGCAAAGACGTGATTCATTTGGGCGTGTTCAAGAAAAACGACACCCGTACCATCTATAATATGGTCTATCGCAATGGCGAAGACAAGGTGTGCTACGTCAAACGTTTTGCCGTCAACGGCATTACCCGCGATAAGGAATACAACCTGACACCGGGGGCTCCCGGAACGCGGGTGCTGCATTTCTCGGCCAATGCCAACGGCGAGGCCGAGGTGTTGCGCGTGTCGCTCAAACCCAAGCCCCGCCTCAAGACGCTGGCCTTCGACTTCGATTTTGCCAGCCTGCTGATCAAGGGGCGTGCGTCGCGAGGCAATGTGCTCTCGCGCAACGAGGTGCAGCGGGTGGTGCTCAAAAAGAAAGGAGGTTCCACACTGGGCGGCCGCCCCGTATGGTTCGACCGCGACGTGCTCCGGCTCAACTACAACGGCCATGGCGAACTGCTGGGCGAATTCCAAAGTGAGGACAGTATTCTGGTCATCACCAAGCGCGGTACCTGGCTGACCACCAACTTTGAATTGAGCAACCATTATCCCGACGATATCCTGCGCATCGAAAAATTCAATCCCGATAAGGTATGGTCGGCCATTCTCATTGATGCCGACCAGAACAGAATGCCCTACGTCAAGCGCTTTACCCTCGAAAAGGTCAAATCGGAGACTTCGTTCCTGGGCGAAAACGCCGCTTCGTCGCTCCTGCTGCTGACCGACACTTACTATCCGCGCATCGAATGTACCTTTGCTCCGCCCGAGCAAGATCGCGAGCCGCTGGTCATCGATGTCGAACAGTTTATCGGCCTCAAAAGCTACAAGGCCAAGGGCAAGCGTGTCACGACTTACCCGGTGGCGGCGTACAAGGAACTAGAGCCCTTGCGCTTTCCGCCCGAGCCCGAACCCGAGCCCGAGGAGCCCGAATCGGACGGTGCGTCCGACGGCGACGACGAGGCGTTCCAACCCCAATTTGTGGAGATAAAAGGAGCTCCGACCCCCGAGCCCGTGGCGGACGAACCTGTCGGCGACGACCCGGAGTCGGATTCCGATAACAAACCCAAACCCGACGAAAGCGGGCAGTTAAGCTTGTTCTGATATGCAGTTAACCATAACCAGTCTGTCGCAGATTCGTGCGGTGGCCGCCCAATTTCTGGCCGCCATCGGCGAGCGTCGGATTCTTGCCTTTTATGGTCCGATGGGGGTGGGGAAAACCACCTTCATAAAGGCCCTGTGCGATGAGAAAGGGGTGACCGATACGGTCAACAGCCCCACCTTTGCCATTGTTAACGAGTACACCGATGCGGAAGGTGAGCCGATCTTCCATTTCGATTTCTATCGCATCAAACAACTGGCCGAAGTGATCGACTTAGGCTACGAAAACTACATCGAAAGCGGATGCCTGTGCCTGATGGAGTGGCCCGAACTGATCGAGCCGCTGCTTCCCGATGAGGTGTTGAAGGTGTATTTGTCGGAAGATACCGACGGTCACCGCCTGATTGATTTTGAGTTATGATGCAGTCGGATAAGGCACAACTACGGCAAGAGGTGCGGCGGCGCGTGGCCGGTCTGTCCTTGCAGCAGCGCCGGGAGGCCGCCAGTCGGGTGGCCATGCTCTTGCAGGCCGACCCCCTGTACCGGCAGTCGCGGCATGTGATGGCTTATTGGGCGCTCCCCGACGAATTGGATTTGTCGGAGTTTGTCGGCAGCGAATCGGCCGAAAAGCAGTTCTACCTGCCCGTGGTTGACGGCGACTGTCTGCGAGTGGCTCCCCTGACCGGGCATTGGCGCGAAGGCGCTTACCATATACAAGAGCCCGACGGCGCCGAATTTGCCGACCCGGCAGTGCTCGATTATGTGATTGTCCCCGGACGGGCCTTCGACGCCTCCGGAAATCGTATGGGAAGAGGCAAAGGTTTTTACGACCGGTTTCTGGCTTCGATAAGTGCTTGTAAAACAGGAGTATGCTTTGCCTGCCAGATTTTTGACCAGGTGCCGGTCGGGCCCGAAGATGTCGTTATGCGTCAAGTTTTTTTTGCGTAGCCGATTTTTAATTATAACTTTGCACTAACCAATTGCAGAAACGAATGAATAAAAATCTGATTTGGCTGACAAAGGGAGGTAAGGTCGAAGCCTATTTGACCAACAAGGGAAATCTGGTGAAACTGGTGATTTTCACGGCCGTGTTCTCGTTGATCTTTATCAATTCCTACAAGCCCTTTGATTCGTCCTCGTGGTACCAGGAGACGTCCTCGTTCGGTTATTTTCTCGCCTCTTTCTTCATTGTGCTGACCGGTGTGCTGGTGGTGGCTTTCAGTCGCTTTTTGATGTACCGCTTTGTCCGCAAGCATACGTTGTACTATGCCGAGTATCTGTTGTGGCTGCTGTGTGAGATTATCATCCTTTCGGGATTTTACACCTTGTACGCCATTGTGTTGCGCGACGACCTGTCGTTTTGGTCGATGGAGAGTATCATCACGATATTCAAGGAGGCCAATATCAACACCATTCTGATTATCGCCATTCCGTATGCCTTTTCGTGGCTGTATTTCTCGTATTCCGACAAAAAAGAGCGCCTGAAATACTTTGAGAATGGCCAGTTCGCCCGTGAGCAGGCGATTCTGCAGTTCAAGGACGAAAAAGGCGAGATGCGGTTCTCGGTATCGGCCTCCAATATTGTGTTTATCGAAGCCGCCGACAATTATGTCGAGATCAATTACCTCAATCAGGGCAAGCTGGCCAAACACCTGTTGCGCAATTCGCTCAAACGGGTGGCCGAAGAACTGAACGAAACCTCGATACAGCGGTGTCACCGCTCGTATATGGTAAATTTTATCCACATTACTTCCATTCGCAAGAACGGGGATGAGGTCGATTTGGAAATGGATATCCCCGACGTGAAGAAAATTCCGGTTTCCAAATCGTACAGCGATTGTACCACCGAAGCATTCCTGCTTTTTTCCGGGGCTTCGCAGAACTGATAAATTTTTTTATCGATACCGCTATGACAACGAACAAAATTCCAGAAAACCTCTGTGAACTGGCTTCTTTTCCTACCGAAATCGAAGCGACCATGGCATTGCAGGAGCTGCAGAATGCCGGGATAGAGGCGTTTCTTTCCGACAGTATCATGGGAGAGGCCTTCCATGTGGCGACCGGCGGAGTCCGGCTCTATGTGCAGACGGCCGACCTGGAGCGGGCCAAAGACCTGTTGGGCAAGGCTTGAGTCGGGTGTATAACTAAAAAGCGTTCCTGTCACAAAAGGCAGGAACGCTTTTTTTTGTACTATGGAAAATGTTTATTGGTACATAAAACGCTTGATGCTGCGTTTGGGCGTTTTTTCAAACTCCTTGTCAACGATTTCGATGCTGCTGACGCGGCAGAATGCCGGTATCAGGCGGTTGAGCTGGTGCAAGGTATGGTTCATCACTTCGGGCGTGGCGCTCAGACCGGCGCTTTTGAGCTCGTCGTGGTTGGGATAAACCAATGCGACCAGTTTGCCTTCGCGTTCGACTACCAGCGATTCGGTCACATACGGCAGGTTGTTGAGCTTGCCTTCGATCTCTTCAGGGTAGATGTTCTGGCCCGAGGCTCCGAGAATCATGTTCTTGTTACGGCCGCGGATGAAGATGTTGTAGTCTTTGTCGATGATGCCCAGGTCGCCGGTGCGCAGCCAGCCGTCTTCGGTCAGTACGGCGCGAGTGGCTTCTTCGTTTTTGTAGTACCCTTGCATCACCTGAACGCCGCGTACCAAAATCTCACCGACTTTCTTGTACGGGTCTTCCGAGTCGATTTTCACTTCCATGCGGTCGATGATTTTGCCGCACGAACGCTCTTTGAAATAGCGCCAGTCGCAGTAGCTGATGAGCGGGCCGCATTCGGTCATGCCGTAGCCTACGGTATAGCAGAGCTTGATTTGTTTGAGGCATTTCTCCACTTCGTGGTTCAGAGGGGCGCCGCCCATAATCAGGTTTTGGGTGTTGCCGAGGATGTCCGACAGTTTGTCGTGAACTTTTTTGCGGATGATGCCGCCGACAATCGGCGTGTACCACAACACGCGCATCAACGGTTTCTTGATGGTGGGGAACACGGCCTTCTTGATCATCTTTTCGATAACAAGCGGTACGGTCAGAATCATGTAGGGTTTGATCTCCGAGTAGGCTTTCAGCAGGGCTTGCGGAGCCGGCATTTTGGTGAAAATGCTCAGGTGGCAGCCGCTGGTCAGCGGGTACAGGCAGTCGAAGGCCAGGCCGAACATGTGTGCCATGGGCAGCATCGAAACGACGTTCCATCCGGGTTGGTTGGGAATGTGCTCAATGGCGAAAACCACGTTCGAGCTTAGGCAGTGGTGGGTTAGCATCACGCCCTTCGGAGCGCTGGTCGTGCCCGAGGTGTAGTTGATCAGAGCCAGGTCGTCGAGGTTGTCCTTCGGATAAACCACGTCGGCGGCTGTGTAGCCGTTGGGGTATTTGGCGGCAAAGAGCGATTCGATGTCGGTTGCGGCCAGTTTCGGGTCTTTGGAAAAGACTACCTTATAATCTTTCAGGCAAATGGCAGCCACGAGGTCGGGCATCATATTGATGTCCAGGTTGGGCCATACCAGGTCGCCGGTCAGCAGCAATTTGGCTTCGCTGTGGTTGACCAGATTGTGGACGGCGTCGGCCTTAAAGTCCGAAAGAATGGAAACCACTACAGCTTCGTAGGTTGATATGGCGAAGTAGCCGACCACCCAGTTGCTGGTGTTGCGGCCGTAGATGGCGATTTTGTCTCCTTTTTTGATACCGGCCTTTTCGAACAGCAGATGCAACTTGGCGATTTCGGTGGCGAACTGGCCGTAGGTTTTGGTGATGTTGGGTTCGATGTCCGTCAGTGCCGGATTGTTCCAATATTGGCGAACCGACTCTTCGAACGACGCAAGATAATGTTTCATAAACCTGTGTTGAATGATTAACGCACTTGCAAAATTAGACGGAATTTGGCCGAACGCCAATTATTATTGGCAATTGTGTTTTGCCTATCGGTGAAAGTGGCTATTCAGGGGCGATTGTCCCAAATGTGGGGTGATTTGTGTCGATACGACTCCTGCAAACGAAGTGGAAATAAGAAATTTTTTGTAATTTTACACGCAAATGTAAATACGATTGATATGGCAGTAACATTTAAGTATCAGCCCCCGTTTCCGTTGGGCGAAGACACCACCGAGTACTATCTTTTGACCAAAGACTACGTGTCGGTGGGTGAGTTTGAGGGCAAACCTATCCTCAAAATCCAGAAAGAAGGCCTGACCGCCATGGCCAACGCCGCCTTCCGCGATGTGTCGTTTCTGTTGCGTCGCTCACACAACGAGCAGGTAGCCAAAATTTTGTCTGACCCCGAGGCCAGCGAAAACGACAAGTATGTGGCCCTCACATTCTTGCGCAACGCCGAAGTCGCCGCCAAAGGCAAACTCCCCTTGTGTCAGGATACCGGTACGGCCATTATCCATGGCGAAAAGGGCCAGCAGGTTTGGACCGGCTATTGCGACGAAGAGGCATTGTCGTTGGGCGTGTTCAAAACCTACACCGAAGAGAACCTCCGTTACTCGCAGAATGCCCCGCTTACCATGTACGAGGAAGTCAACACCAAGTGCAACCTGCCGGCCCAAATCGACATCGAGGCCACCGAAGGAATGGAATACAAATTCCTGTGCGTGACCAAGGGTGGCGGTTCTGCCAACAAAACCTACCTGTATCAAGAAACCAAGGCCCGTATCCAGAACCCTGGGACGTTGGTGCCCTTCCTGGTCGAAAAGATGAAGTCGCTCGGTACGGCCGCCTGTCCGCCCTACCACATCGCCTTTGTGATTGGTGGCACTTCGGCCGAGAAGAACCTGCTGACGGTGAAACTGGCCTCGACTCACTATTACGACAACCTGCCGACTACCGGCAACGAATACGGACGCGCTTTCCGCGATATCGAACTCGAGAAACAAGTGCTCGAAGAAGCCCACAAAATCGGTTTGGGAGCACAATTCGGTGGCAAATACATGGCCCATGACGTGCGCATCATCCGCTTGCCGCGCCACGGCGCCAGCTGTCCGATCGGTTTGGGTGTCAGCTGCTCGGCCGACCGCAACATCAAGTGCAAAATCAACAAGGACGGCATTTGGATTGAGAAGATGGACGACCAACCCGGTACGCTGATTCCGGCCGCTCTGCGCGAGGCTGGCGAAGGCGATGCCGTTCGTGTCGATCTCAACCGTCCCATGGCCGAAATCCTCAAACAGCTGAGCCAATATCCCGTCGCTACGCGCCTCAGTCTTAACGGTACCATTATTGTAGGCCGCGATATCGCTCATGCCAAACTCAAGGCCCGCCTCGATGCCGGCGAAGATCTGCCGCAATACATCAAGGACCACCCGATTTATTATGCAGGCCCCGCCAAAACTCCTGCCGGTATGGCTTGCGGGTCGATGGGACCGACCACGGCCGGCCGTATGGATCCCTACGTCGATGAGTTCCAAAGCCACGGAGGCAGCCTGATTATGCTGGCCAAGGGCAACCGTGCCCAATGTGTGACGGATGCCTGCAAGAAGTACGGTGGTTTCTATTTGGGATCGATTGGCGGTCCGGCCGCTATCTTGGCTCAGAACAACATCAAGTCAATTGAATGTGTCGAATATCCCGAATTGGGAATGGAGGCCATCTGGAAGATTGAAGTGCAGGATTTCCCCGCATTCATTCTGGTCGATGACAAAGGCAACGACTTCTTCCAGCAGCTCCAGCCGCGTTGCTGTTGCAAAAAGTGACGTTCGTTCTATGATAAAAGAAATCCCGGTGGCTGTGCCATCGGGATTTTCTTTTTTGGCTTGGACAGAGCGTCGTTAAAAGGTCAGGGCCAGGCCCAGTCCGTTAGAGCCTGCTTGCAGGCTCAGGGTTGCCGCCGTACGGGGGCTGACGCAGGTCTCGTTGTAAATCTCGTATGCGTTGTTGCGACGAACCGTACCGACAATCAGCAAGGGGATACCGGCTTCCACTCCCAGCGAGCCGACAACGGCCACGCCAGCGCCGATACACATCATGTTGTAGTTGTATTCCGTATTGGCCTGGTAGGCGTATTGATAGGCACCGACCCCCATGGTGATCAATCCGGCAACCATCAGCGGTGCGCCTACGCTCAAACTGATGACACCGCCCTTGCGGAGGCGGCTCGACACCTTGTAGCGGTGGTAGGCTTCGGGGCAGTTTTGTTGCAGAAATCCGGCCATTTCGTCGCGTGTCATGGTGCGTCCGTTGTAGTAGTAGGTGTCATCGGCACGGTGCAAGAGATTGTCCGATCGCCAATTGTTTTGAACGACCGTAGATTGGGGCTGTGGAGCCGGTTGCGGGGCTTCGGCGGCTTCGGTTTCATCGGCGGCGTATGCCCATACGGACATACCGGCCATAGCGAGTAACATTAAAATCTTTTTCATAATAAGCGGTATTTTTTGCAAAGATAGGATTTTTGGGCGAAAGCCACTTTATTTATGGCATAAAAAAAAGCTCCGGTGTCGGAGCCTTTTTTCTTAGGAAAATGTATTGGATTACTCTTGATTCAACGATACGCGTTTGAAATCGGTGGCAACCAACGAAGCGGACTTCGATTTCAGGTATTGGCCGACATTGATTTTGTTGTCCATGATCAGTTCCTGTTCCATCAAAGTCGATTCTTGGAAGAACTTGTTCAAACGGCCTTGAGCGATTTTCTCCAACATGGCTTCGGGCTTGCCTTCAGCGCGTGCTTTCTCTTTGCCGATTTCCAACTCGGTGGCGATGATGTTCGCCGGAACCGATTCGCGGTTCAAGGCAACCGGGTTCATGGCAGCGGCCTGCATGGCAACGTTGCGGGCTACCTGGCGTTCGAGGTTTTCGTTGAAAGCAACGATCGAAGCCATCTTGTTGCCCGGGTGGATGTACGATACGGTGGCGGTGCCTTTTACGAATTCGTAGTATCCAAGTTCCATCTTTTCACCGGTAATACCGCTGCGGTCGGTAATCAGATCGGCAATCGAACGGCCGTTGATTTGCAGGGCCAGAAGCGCTTCGGCGCTCGCCGGTTGTTGAGCCATGGCGCTGTCCAAAATGCTTTGGGTCAAAGCGATGAAGTCGGCGTTTTGTGCAACGAAGTCCGTTTCGCATTTGATGGCGACGATAGCGGCAAAGCCGTCTTTGTCAGCGGCCAGCACGCAACCTTCGGCGGCTTGACGGTCGCTACGTTTGGCAGCGATAGCCTGACCTTTTTTGCGAATGATTTCAATTGCTTTGTCGAAGTCGCTGTTGGCTTCGGTAAGTGCGTTTTTGCAATCCATCATGCCGGCGCCGGTCATAGCGCGCAGCTTGGAGATTTCTGCCATTGTTACTGCCATGTCTTACTCCTCCCCTTCAATATCTTTCATGTATTTGTCAGCCACTTTGGCGTTCAAGGCAGCGTCGTCGCCACGTTTGATACGGGCACGGCCGGTTTTGCCGGCACCGCCTTTTTTCTCGGCGGGAGCTGCGCTTTCTTTTTCACCTGCCTCGTTTTCCTTCTCGACCTTGCGTTCCTGCAAGCCTTCGCTGATGGCGCTGCATACAGCGTTCATGATGATCTCGATCGATTTCGAAGCGTCATCGTTTGCCGGAATCACGTAGTCCACTTCTTTCGGAGAAGAGTTGGTGTCAACGATACCGAATACGGGAATACCCAAACGGTTGGCTTCTTGTACGGCGATGTGCTCTTTCATGACGTCAACGACAAACAAAGCTGCCGGCAGACGGGTCAGGTCAGAGATACTGCCCAAGTTCTTTTCGAGTTTTTCGCGTTGACGCGAGATTTGCAGTTTTTCGCGTTTCGACAGGTTGTCGAACGTACCTTCGTTGGCCATCTTGTCAATCGAAGCCATTTTCTTAACGGCTTTGCGGATGGTGGTGAAGTTGGTCAGCATACCGCCGGCCCAACGTTCGGTGATGTAGGGCATGCCTACGGCAGCAGCCTTCTCGGCGATGATTTCCTTGGCTTGCTTTTTGGTAGCCACGAAGAGGATTTTTTTGCCTTGTTTTGCGATTTGTTGCAAAGCGTCGGCAGCTTCGTCGATCTTAACAATCGTTTTATTCAAATCGATGATGTGAATGCCGTTGTGCTCCATGAAGATGTAGGGAGCCATTGCGGGATTCCATTTTCTTTTCATGTGTCCGAAGTGAACACCTGCTTCTAATAAATCTTGAAAATTAGTTCTAGCCATAATTGGTTTTAATGTGTTTTGTTTACGTTCTGTCAAATCAATCCTTCGGTAGTTCCCTCCTCTTTTGTGGCGGAAGGAAGTCCGCTGGATTTAGATACTAAACTTATCCAACCGCACGCCACCCGTAAGGGCAGCGGCAAAAGCAAATATTAACGTTTGCTGAATTGGAATCTTTTGCGTGCTTTGGGACGACCCGGTTTCTTGCGTTCCACTTCGCGCGGGTCGCGAGTCATGAAACCTTCTGCTTTCAAAGCCGGTTTGTCTTCGGGGTTGATTTTCACCAAAGCGCGGGCGATGGCCAAACGCAAGGCTTCTGCCTGACCTTTGAAACCGCCTCCGTCGAGGTTGGCTTTGATGTCAAAGTTTTCAGCAACGCCCAATTTCGTCAACGGTTGTTTTACGATATATTGGAGAATTCCAGAGGGGAAATAAACCGCCAGATCTTTTTTGTTAACGGTGATATTGCCCTTGCCCGGGGTTACGTAAACGCGGGCTACAGCCGCTTTTCTTCTACCTAATGCATTTATTACTTCCATAGTGGCTTATTTAAGAGCGTTGATGTCAATGGTTTTGGGATTTTGTGCCTGATGCGGGTGTTCTGCACCGTCATAGATGTAGATGTTGCCCAGGAGTTTGGCGCCCAGTTTGTTTTTGGGCAGCATACCTTTCAGGACTTTGTTGAACAGACGTTCCGAACCCTTGGCTTGCAAGCGTTTGGGGCTCATTTCGCGTTGGCCGCCGGGATAGCCCGTAAAGGTCAGATAAACGCGGTCGGTCCATTTGTTGCCGGTCATTTTCACCTTGTCGGCATTGATGATGATCACATTGTCACCACAATCCACGTGCGGGGTGAAGTTGGGTTTGTATTTGCCGCGAGCCAATTTGGCCACTTTCGAACACAAACGACCCAAAACTTGGTCAGTAGCATCAACAACGACCCATTCTTTGGTAGCCGTGTCTTTGTTTACAGATACGGTTTTGTAACTTAACGTATTCACTTTTTTTCTTTTTAATCGTTAATACTCCCGGTTTTTTTCTCTCAAACCGATTGGGAATGCAGGCTAATTCATTCTCAACTATTTGATAGTCAGCCGGTTAATTCAAAAAGGAATAATAATCGGACTGCAAAGTTACGCTATTTTGTTGAAAATCAAAAGGCTTTGGCAAAAAAAATGCGTATTTTTTGATATTCGCCGGCAAATGGATCCGGAATCTTACAGTGGATAATGTGTGCCTTATATATAATAAGGTGTAGATGTCTGCCGGCAACTTTCTGTGATTAAAAAATCAAAAAATCGAAGAATCGAAGCAGGAAAGTTCGATTTTTTTGCCTACCTTTGTTGAAATTGAATCATCACTATGTTGAATCGGAAACCTGCTTTTCGTCGTACGGCTTGGCATCGGCAGCCGAAGTTGGGGCTGTTGGCCGCTTTGTTGGTGTTGCCGCTTTGTCTGGCGCATGCGCAAACCGACCCCATGCGGTATGCCAATTTGTATTTGGATTGCGAGGACACGGAATACTCGCCGATTTATGGGGCGACCTACGGCGATTATCCCCCCAACCTGGTGGATGCCGAGTTTCCTGGCGGAGTGGTGGAGTTTTCGATGTTTCTGGCACAAAACACCCGTCCGATTGAAGTGTATGGCGAAGATGTGGATACGGACGGGACCAAACTTCTGATGACCGGCCAGGTCTTGGTCGAGTTTGTGATTGACCGGTGCGGCCAACCCTGCAATTTCCGTATTCTCCAGTCGTTGTCGCCTCAGCAAGACGAAGAGGCACTGCGCGTCATCCAGTCCCTGCCGGTGTTTAAGGCGGCGACCATCGACGGCATCCGGGTCAAGTCGGCTTATATCGCACCGGTGAAATTCAAGTGGAAACGCATGCCCAAGCGTAAATTCGGTCCCGATCAGACGCCCGATTACGAGGATCCCTACAACTATGATTACGAAAATGTGGATTGGTGGTAAGCCGAATCTGCAGGTCTTTTTGTAAAATATTGCGTAAAAATTTGCGGGTTGTCCAAAAAGTTCTTATCTTTGCCGACCTTTTCAAAAATAACAAAGGATTATGCAATTAACAAAAGAACAAAAAGAAGAAATCTTCGCAAAGTACGGAAAGTCCAATACTGATACTGGCTCAGCTGAGGCCCAGATAGCATTATTCTCCGCCCGTATTTCGCATTTGACTGAGCATTTGAAGTCAAATCAGAAAGATTATAGCACCGAGCGTGCTTTGGTAATGTTGGTTGGCAAACGTCGCCGTTTGCTCGACTTCTTGAAAGAACGTGACATCGAGCGCTACCGTTCGATTATCCGCGACCTGGGTATCCGTAAGTAATCGGAATCACGTGCAAAAATTTAAAGGGAATCGCAAGATTCCCTTTTTTTGTTCCTGCCCGACGCCTTTCCCCACTCCGAATGTTACGGTTTTGTTACAAAAACAGCCCGGTTTCATTGCCTGGTCGGACCGCTGCAGGCCGCAATGGCGGTGGTGTTTTGTCCGGCATCCGCACTTTGTCTGGCCCTTTCTGTCCGAAAAGGGGCGTTTGGGCTGAAAAATGCCTATGTTGAGAATCAAGCAGTTGTAAAGAAAATGTGATTTTACTGAAAAAAACTTGCGAAATAATTTGGAGGGGAATATAAAACCCTTTACCTTTGCACCCGCTTTTGAGACGCAAGGGAGCTTGCGACCGGGGCTTGGAAAAATTTTGAAAAAAAAGTTTGGAAAAGTTTTGGTGGATGAAAAAAAGGCGTTACCTTTGCAGTCCCGCTTGAGAGAGCGGGGTCGCGAGAGCGAGCGAGAGATCTTTGACAGACTGATACAACAAACAACCAAA
>JAGCZK010000130.1 GCA_017960065.1 Paludibacteraceae bacterium | reverse complement strand
TCCGCCGCGTTTTTGCAGGGATTTTTTGCCCGTCAATCACCACAATGGCGTGAAAATGGTTTGGCATTAC
This sequence comes from Paludibacteraceae bacterium, assembly GCA_017960065.1. Classification (GTDB taxonomy): domain Bacteria; phylum Bacteroidota; class Bacteroidia; order Bacteroidales; family Paludibacteraceae; genus Enterocola. The sequence continues at coordinate 8,154 of JAGCZK010000130.1, read as the reverse complement.
GACCCATACCGGAATTTGTGCGTAAGGATAATGCGTTTGGATATCCAGAATTTGTTTGTCGAGGTATTTCCCGATGACCGATAAATTATTAATTTGTTGTTGGTTTGTCTGTAGAGACGTGGCGCGCCACGTCTCTACAATTTCGCCAAAATAATGGATGCGATTATGGGTGCAGACGGTTACAAAATAGATCCCGGCATTGTAATGATGCCAACGTGCACGTGCCGATGTGATGCGGTAATGGTTGAGAAAAAGATTGTCTGACATAATTTGTCGCAAATTAAGATCAGACAAAGGTATTCAAATTATTTGAAAAAATCCATAGGTTTTACCGATTTCGTTGTGGATACGCGGTGCGCCACGTATCTACGGTTGTTTCGGCGCGTTGGGGTGAAAAATTACAAATACCTTGCGGTAATCCCAATGCCGGCGGATTTGACCTCTTCGGGGGTGCCGGTGGCCACGACCGTGCCGCCTCCGGCTCCGCCTTCGGGACCCATGTCGATGAGGTGGTCGGCATGGCGGATGACGTCGAGATTGTGCTCGATGACAATGAGCGAGTTGCCCCGATCGACCAGGCGGTCGAGCACCTCGAGCAAAATGCGGATGTCATCGAAATGCAGGCCCGTGGTGGGCTCGTCGAGGATGTAGAGCGTCTTGCCCGTGTCGCGTTTGGCCAGTTCGGTCGCCAGTTTGACGCGCTGGCTTTCGCCTCCCGAAAGGGTGGTCGAAGACTGGCCCAGTTTGATGTAGCCCAACCCCACACTTTGCAGCACCTTGAGCTTGCCCAAAATGCCGGGGATGTTTTCGAAGAACTCCACCGCCTGATTGATGGTCATGTCCATGACATCGGCGATGGACTTGCCCTTGAACTTGACTTCGAGCGTTTCGCGGTTGTAGCGTTTGCCCCGGCAAACTTCGCAGGGGACATATACATCGGACATAAAGCCCATTTCGAGGCGCTTGAACCCGTTGCCCTGGCAGGCCTCGCAACGGCCGCCTTTGGCGTTGAATGAGAAACGGCCGGGTTTGTAGGCGCGCATTTTCGATTCGGGCAGGGCCACGAACAGGGCGCGGATATCGGTGAACAGACCGGTGTAGGTAGCCGGATTGGAACGCGGCGAGCGTCCGATCGGCTCTTGGGTGACGTGAATCACCTTGTCGAGCAGTTCGAGCCCGTCGATGCGCCCGTAGGGGAGCGGCTCCTGCAGGCTGCGGTAGAAGTGACGGCTCAGAATGGGGTGCAGCGTGCCGCCGATCAGCGAGGATTTGCCGCTGCCCGAAACGCCGGTGATGCAAGTGAATTTGCCCAGCGGGAAATGCACCGTTATGTGCTTGAGGTTGTTGCCCGACGCATCGTGGATGACCAGCTCGCCGCCGTTGCCCGGCCGGCGTTGCAGGGGATGGGCGATGCGTTTGGTGCGGTTGATGTAGTCGGCCGTCAGCGTGTGGGTCTTGAGCATCTCCTTGGGCGTGCCCTGAAACACCACCTCGCCGCCCAGGCGGCCCGCTTTCGGGCCCATGTCAACGATGTAGTCGGCCGCCAGCATCATGTCTTCGTCGTGCTCGACGACCACCACGGTGTTGTCGAGGTCGCGCAGGCGTTGCAGCGAGCGGATGAGGCGCTCGTTGTCGCGCGGGTGCAGGCCGATACTGGGTTCGTCGAGGATGTAGAGCACCCGCACCAGTTCCGATCCGATTTGCGTGGCCAGACGGATGCGCTGGCTTTCGCCACCCGAGAGTGAGGCCGACGAACGGGCCAGCGACAGGTAGTGCAAGCCGACATCGAGCAAAAAGCGCAGGCGGGTGCGGATTTCTTTGATGATTTCGCCCGCAATCTGGTTCTGCTGGTCGCTGAGTTGGGCGGGCAGCGCCTCGAACCATTGGTACAGGCAGTCGAGGTCCATGCCGGACAACTCGGCGATGTTTTTGCCTGCGAGCTTAAAGTAGAGCGCCTCTTTGCGCAGACGGGTGCCGTTGCACTCGGGGCAGACGATGGTCTGTTTGAACTGGTCGGCCCAGCGGCGGGCGGTTGCCGAGGCGTCGTCGTCGGCCTGCATGGCGATGTAATCGACGATGCCGTTGTAGGCCAGCGCGTGCAGGTTCAGACCGGTCGTCGGGTTTTGCAGCGTGATGCGTTCCGACGTGCCGTAGATGATTTTGTCGAGCAGTTCGGCAGGCAGGTCGCGCACCGGCGTCTTGAGGCTGCAGCCTTCGGCCTTGCAGAGCGCGTCGATTTGCTCGAACAGCAGCGAGTTGTGGTATTTGCCCAGCGGAGCGATGGCCCCGTCGTAGATGCTGACTTTGTCGTCGGGGATGATCTTGGCGCGATCGACCTGCGTCACCAGCCCTGTGCCCCGGCAATGCGGACAGCAGCCTTTGGGCGAGTTGAACGAAAAGTCGTGTGGGGCGGGGTCGTTGTAGGCGATGCCCGAAGTGGGGCACATGAGCTTGCGGCTGAAGTAGCGCAGTTGCGCGCTGTCCTTTTCGCAGACCGCCACCAGGCCGTCGCCCTGCTCGAGTGCGATGCGCAGCGAGTTTTTGAGCCGTTTTTCTTGCGAAGGGCCGACCTCGCATTTGTCGATGACCACTTCGATGTCGTGGTTTTTGTAACGGTCGAGGTGCATGTCGCGCACGATTTCCTGCAGCTGGCCGTCCACCCGGACGGTGAGGTAGCCCTTGCGGCGCAGACTCTCGAACAGTTCGCGGTAGTGGCCTTTGCGCGAGCGTATCAGCGGCGCCAGCAGCAGAATCCGTTTGCCCGAATAGAGTTCGTGCAGCATTTCGAGAATCTTCTCCTCGTTGTATTTCACCATCTTCTCCCCACTGACGTAGGAGTAGGCCTCGCCGGCGCGAGCGAAGAGCAGACGCAGAAAGTCGTAGATTTCGGTGGTGGTGCCGACCGTCGAGCGCGGGTTGTTGTTGGTCGTTTTCTGCTCGATGGCGATGACGGGGCTGAGGCCCGTGATTTCATCGACGTCCGGTCGCTCGATATTGCCCAAAAAGTTGCGGGCATAGGCCGAAAACGTTTCGAGGTAGCGCCGCTGCCCTTCGGCATAAAGCGTGTCGAACGCCAACGACGACTTGCCACTGCCGCTCAGGCCGGTAATGACCGTGAGCGAGTGGTGCGGAATGCGTACATCGACGTTTTTGAGGTTGTGTTCGCGTGCACCCGAAACGATTATGTAGTCTTCTGATCGCACGACAACAGTTGTTCGGTTTTTTTGAGCAGGCGGGTCATGGCCGTCTCGACTTCGGCGTAATCGGGCAGGCGGTCGCTGATGGCGATAAAGGCGATGTCCCAGGCGTGCTGGGGTTTTTGTTTGCGGTAGGCTTCGCGGATGAGGCGCTTGAAGCGGACGCGGTCAACGGCCAGTTTGAACCGTTTTTTGGCCACCGACACCAGTATGCGCGGCGCACCGCCGTCGCAGCGGTCCCAAACGACGGCACGCAACGGATAGGACAGCACCGCTTTGCCTTGCCTGAACAGGCGGTTGATGTCGTCTTCCTTGTAAATGCGCTGTTGCTTGGGTAGCTTTTGGTCCACTCCTATTTTTTGTTGACTTTGTGCTGTTGGCAGAACTGGTCCAAGGCACCGGTCATCGAGGGAGCCTCGGGGGTCGGTGCGCTGACGTCCAGACGGAGGCCGGCATCGGTAACCGCTTTGGCGGTCGAAGCACCGAATGCGGCAATCAGGATGTCGCCTTGCTCAAAGTTCGGGAAATTCTTTTTCAGCGAGTTGATGCCTTCGGGGCTGAAGAAAATCAGCATGTCGTGGTCGAGCGGTTCGTCGGGGCCGAAGTCGTTGCTGACGGTTTTGTAGAAAGCCGCCTTTTCGTATTGGATGTTTTCGGCGTCGAGCAGTTTGGTGAAGTCGCCTTTGTTGACGTCCGAAACCGCCAACAGGTAGTTTTCGGTGTTGTGTTTCTTGATGCTCGGAAGCAGTCCGTCGGCCTTGCCGGTCGGCGAAAAGAACACTTTGCGCTTGCGGTATTGGATGTATTTTTGCAGGTAGAGGGCAATCGACTCCGACGAGCAGAAATACTTCATGTCTTCGGGAATGGTGATGCGCAACTCTTCGGCCAGCCGGAAGAAGTGGTCGATGGCGGTGCGGGCGGTGAAAATAACGGCCGTGTGGCTCAACACGTCGATGCGTTGCGCTAAGAAATCGCGTACATTGAGCCCTTCCACTTTGATAAACGGATGGAAGTCACAAACGAAACCATACTTTTTTTCCAAATCGTAGTAGGGTGACTTTTCGGAGGACGGTTTGGGTTGAGAAACCAGAATTTTCTTGATTTTCAATGTATTACAATTTTAAAATGTGAGTGACTATATCGGCTTTCCACAACTCTCTGAAGAAAATCATCAGCGGTAGAATTTCGAGGGTGCAAAGGTACAAAATAAAATAGAAAAAATACTGGCTTTTGTTGAAAAATGTTTTGAAAAACAAGTAGAGCAGCCATCCGCACAAAACCAAGACTCCAATGGCGACAATCGCCAATATGGGCAGGTGTACCGGTTGGGGCATGAACTGCAGCCCGATGAAGGCGAGAAACAGAAAGAGCCCGAAGAACAGGATCATGGTAAAGTACTGCGAAACGAAGTTGGTGCGCGCTTTCGGGAAGAACGTGGCCAGATACACCGACAGCAGCAGGTATTTGAATACCAGAAACGACACGAACACGCCCGCCGAAATGCCGATGACCTGCCAGTGCCCGCCGTCTTTGAGCAGGTTGGTGAAGAAGAAGCTGTAGCCGAACACGGCGAAAATCAGCAACAGGCCGCGGCGGATGATTTCCCGCAGGGTCAGGTGGCGGTTGTCGGTGCCGAAAAGCGGAGCGAAATGGCGCTTGCCGCCCGTCGAGCGGCGTTCGACCGCATAGGCGAAGCACACGTAAAGGAAGAAGCACCAGATGAAACTGATGACCTGGTCGCTGTGAAAGAAGTTTTCGTGCAGGGGAAGTCCTTCGTGTCCGGTCATAGCGCTTGGGGGTTAAGTTGTTTGAAAAGTTCCCAGAGAACGATGCCACCGGCCACCGACACGTTGAGCGAGTGCTTGGTGCCCGCCTGGGGGATTTCGAGGCAGCCGTCGCAGGCATCGACAACGGCTTGCTGTACGCCCGTCACCTCGTGGCCCAACACCAGTGCGTAGGGCTTGCCGGGCTCAACGGCGAACGCTTGCAGCGGGGTCGAGCGCTCGCATTGCTCCACCGCCAGCACGCAATAACCAGCGGCGTGCAGCTCTTCGACGGCCTGGAGGGTGTCGGCGTAATGCTTCCACCGTACCGAATCTTCGGCTCCGAGAGCGGTTTTGTGCAGGTCGGCGTCGGGCGGAGTGGGGGTGATGCCGCACAGATAGACGGCTTCGAGCCGGAAGGCGTCGGCCGTGCGCAACACCGAGCCGGCGTTGTGTGCGCTGCGCACCTGGTCGAGCACTGCAATCAGGGGCGTTTTGACGCTCTTTTTGAAGTCTTCGACCGAAAGTCGGTTCATCTCTTCGATGGTGCGTTTTTTCATGAGAAACAGGCCGTAAATCCGTTTGCAAAAATACGGAATTTTTTCGTACCTTTGTCGTTTGTAAAGAAATAATTGCAATGGAACAACTGACACTCGTAAAAGTTGGCGGAAAGATTGTGGAAGAGGCGGATACACTTCAGGCGCTGCTCAACGATTTCGCCGCCATCTCGGGACATAAGGCCCTGGTACACGGAGGTGGCCGTTCGGCCACCCGTATCGCCACCCTGCTGGGCATCGAAAGCAAAATGGTTGACGGCCGGCGTATCACCGATGCCGAAACCCTCAAAGTCGTGACCATGGTCTATGGCGGCCTGGTCAACAAAAACATCGTGGCGGGACTGCAAAGCCGTTCGGTCAACGCCCTCGGCCTGACCGGCGCCGATTTGGGCGTGATACTCAGCGACAAACGTCCCGTCAAGGAAGTCGATTACGGCTTTGTCGGCGATGTGAAACAGGTCGATGGCGACCGCTTGGCCTCGCTCGTGGCACAAGGCATTGTGCCCGTGATGGCGCCGCTGAGCTTTTCGAAACAGTACGGCCTGCTCAACACCAACGCCGACACGATTGCCGCCGAAACGGCCAAGGGCCTGGCACGACACTACGAGGTCAACCTGACTTTCTGCTTCGAAAAGAAGGGCGTGCTCGAGCGCGAAGACGATGACGACAGCGTGATTCCGCACATCACCCCGGATTTGTACGAAGACTTCAAAAGCCGCGGCATCATTACCGGCGGCATGATTCCCAAACTCGACAATGCCTTCGACGCGTTACGTTGCGGCGTGTCGCAAGTAACCATTACCAAAGCCTCGGAGCTGGGCAAAGGCACCGGGACGGTCGTAACACTGTAACGCCCATGATCCATCCGACAGACTTGCTCAAACAACTGATCGCGATTCCTTCGGTGAGTCGCGAGGAGGGCGCGCTGGCCGATTTCTTTGAGAAATGGCTGCAAGACGCCGGTTTTTCGCCCCAACGGGTGGGCAACAACCTGTACCTGTGGGCGGCGGCTCCCGTCGAGGACAAGCTGACCCTGATGCTCAACGCGCATCTCGATACGGTCAAGCCCAACCCCTCGTGGCAGCAAGACCCCTTCGAGCCTTGTGAGCGCGACGGGGCAATCTACGGCCTTGGCGCCAACGACGATTTGGCTTCGGTGGTGTCGCTTTTGTACGCCTTCGACCGCTTGCGTCGCAGCCCGCAGCCCTACAACCTGCTGCTGGCCTATTCGTGCGAGGAGGAAGTGTCGGGCAAGGGGGGCATGGAGCTGCTCCTGCAAGCGCTGCCGCGCATCGACTTTGCGGTGGTGGGCGAACCTACCGGCATGCGCCTGGCCGTGGCCGAAAAGGGATTGATGGTGCTCGATGCCGTCGTGCGCGGCAAGGCCGGGCATGCTGCCCGCGACGAAGGCGACAATGCCATCTACAAAGCTATCCAAGACATCCAGTGGCTCGCGGCCTACCGGTTTCCGAAACTGTCGGAGACCCTCGGTCCCGTCATACTGTCGGTGACCATGGTGTCGGCCGGCACCCAGCACAACGTGGTGCCCGACGAGTGCCGCTATGTGGTGGATGTGCGCCTCAACGAACACTATACGCACCAAGAGGTGCTCGACGAATTGAAACGCCACCTGCAGGCCGAACTGACGCCCCGTTCGATGCGTTTGCGGCCTTCGGGCATTGGCATGGACCATCCGTTTGTGCGGGCCTGTCAGGCGAAAGGAATCGAATGTTTCGGCTCTTCGACGCTTTCCGACCAGGCCCTGATGCCCTTCGCCTCCGTCAAGATCGGTCCGGGCGATTCGGCGCGTTCGCATACGGCCGGCGAATTTGTCCGCGTGAGCGAAATCGACGAGGCGGTAGAGTTGTATGTGACCTTGCTCGACGGCTTGCGGCTTGCATGAGCGGAGAATCGTCCGAAATCGAAAGAATGTCGCTGATTTTTGCGTTTTTTTAGTTTTTTTTATATTTTTGCTACCAGTAACACCACAAATCGTTTCCAAAATGACCGGAACATCTTCGTTTTTGAAATCCTTGGCCGCCGTGGCGGCAATGGCGGTCGTGCTGTCGGCCTGCAGTGGGGAGTCTCCTCAAAGCGAGAAGAAAAAGACCGACGAAACCATTTGCTGGAAGGTTTACGAATCGGACGGAGCCGGTGGCGAAACGGTGACCTATGTCCGTTACAAGGCCAAAGACATGGATTATATCTACGGCACCATCAACGAGATGGACGGTCGCGAAACCTATCGTTGGGAAGTCGCCGACTCGGCCGACGATTGTCAGGAATAGCGTTTAAACTGGGGGTAGCCGAAAACCAATTTAGAGTAGGCAATAAATTTTTTTACAAAACATTATGAAAAAAGTATTGATGGCAGCTGTTGCTGCTTTGACCATGGTCGCTTTCACCAGCTGCGACGAAAATGCAGAACACTGCTACAAAGTAACGGTTGACGCTGTTGGTCTTGATCCGGTTGACTCGTATGTACGCATGACGAAGAAAGATGCGAAGAACATGGAACTCAACGGAACGACTTCGGTTACGACGACGACCTGCAAGATCGTTGCCGACAGCAACTGCGGAGACGAAGAATGATCATCGGTCAATGTTGAAAAGAAGCCCTGCAACCTCCAGTTGCGG
>JAGCZK010000015.1 GCA_017960065.1 Paludibacteraceae bacterium | reverse complement strand
GTCACCAAAAGTTCGTGCTGCTCGAGCTCTGCCACTCCCGAAAGGCGCAGCAGTTCCTCCTCCAGCGAAGCCAAATCGGCATCGAACTTGGCCGATAGAAACAAGCGGGTGGCCGGAATGTCGGCATAAAGTTTGTCAAGTACCGCACGGTCGTCGGCCGAGAGCGACTCGGCCTTATTAAAGACAATCAGCAGATTCTTCCCTTCGCAGCGCGGAACAATGCGGTCGGCCATCCAGTCGATGTGTTCGCTCACCTGCAGGGCATCAATCATCCACACCACAATCGAAGCCTTCTCCATCGCCCCGTAGCTGCGCTTGATCCCGATGTTTTCGATTTGGTCGTCGGTCTCGCGAATGCCTGCCGTATCGATGAAACGGAAATTCACGCCCCCGATCACCACCTGGTCTTCGATGGTGTCGCGCGTTGTGCCGTGGATATCCGAGACAATGGCCTTGTCTTCGCCCAGCAGCCGGTTGAGCAACGTGGACTTGCCCGCATTGGTTTCGCCGACAATCGCTACCGGAATGCCGTTTTTGAGCGCATTGCCCAACTTGAACGAACAGCTGAGCGTTTGGATTTTGGCGGCAATTTGCTCACACAATGCGTGGAGCTGGCTGCGGTCGGCAAACTCCACATCCTCTTCGCTGAAATCGAGTTCGAGTTCCAACAGCGAAGTCAGTTCGAGCAGGCGGCCGCGCAGCTGGCGCAACTCTTCCGAAAAGCCGCCCCGCATCTGATTGAGCGCCAGGCGGTGCGCAGCCGCCGATTCCGACGCAATCAGGTCGGCCACGGCCTCGGCTTCGGCCAAGTCCATCTTGCCGTTCAAGAAAGCGCGCTTGGTAAACTCGCCGCCGCTGGCCATGCGGCAACCGTTTTGCAAGAGCAGACGCAGCACCTCCTGTTGGATATAGCGCGAGCCGTGGCAGGCGATTTCGACCGTGTCCTCGCCCGTAAAGCTGCGCGGGGCCCGAAACACCGTACACACGGCCTCATCGACCACACGCTCCCCGTCGCGCACCTGACAGCAATGCGCCGTGTGCGAGCCAACTTGCGAAAGCGGCTGCCGCTTAAGCGAAAGCAGGCTCTCACATATCGGCAAGGCCTGGCTGCCCGACACCCGGACAACCGCGATGCCCCCCACTCCGGGAGCCGTCGAAACCGCACATATCGTATCCAAGGAATTTGTCATCACTGTTGCATTTCGTCGTCTATGTCGTTGATATGCTCACGCGAGGAATAACGCGCGGTGTCGCGCGCCACCACCCCCGACAGCAGTAACACCACCACAATGTTGGGAATCGCCATCAGCGCATTGGCCAGATCGGCAAAATCCCACACCGACTGCAAATGGGCAACCGCTCCGACAAAGATGGCCATCAGCCATATCATGCGGAAGGCTATCAGCCATTTGCCGACTCGCAGATAGGCCAGACAACGCTCGGCGTAATACGACCAGCCCAAAATGGTGGAAAAGGAGAATATAAGCAGGGCCACGGTCAGCATCCAACCGCCCATCGGGTGCAATTTCGAAAAGGCCAGATTGGTCAGTACCGCCCCTTGCGAATAATCGATATCCGGATAGGCCATCACACTGGTGACCACCACCAGCCCGGTCAGCGCGCAAACCACCACCGTGTCCCAAAAGACAGCCGTAGTGGCGACAAGCGCCTGTTTCACCGCATTTTCGGTTTGGGCTGCCGCCGAAATAATCGGGGTGGAACCCATGCCGGCTTCGTTGGAGAACATGCCCCGAGCCAGCCCGTAGCGCATGGTCAGCATCAAACCGCCGCCCACCAGGCCGCCACCCACCGCCTCTCCGGTAAAGGCCGACACCAAAATCGCATGCACGGCCTCATCGACAAACCGAAAATTGAACACCAGCAGCAACAGACAGCCGATGATATAGAACGCCGCCATAAAGGGCACCAACACTTCGCAACTGCGCGATAGCACTTTCAAACCGCCAAAAACCACCGCCCCCACCAGCAAGGCCATCGTCACACCCGTCACCCATTGGGGCAGACCGAAACTCTGCTGCATCAACAGCGACACCGAATTGGACTGGTTCATATTGCCGATACCGAAGGCGGCACAAACCGTTGCCACACAAAAGAACACGGCCAGCCAATGCCGGTGCAGCACCCGGTCGAGCACCACCATGGCACCGCCGACCAAGCTTCCATCGGTCAGACGCACGCGGTACTTGACCGCCAACAGCGACTCGGCGTATTTGGTCGCCATTCCGAGCACGCCGGTAATCCAGCACCAAAAGACCGCTCCCGGTCCGCCCAATGCCACCGCCGTCCCGACACCGATGATGTTGCCGGTCCCCATGGTGGCGGCCAGAGCAATCGACAATGCGCCGAAATTACTGATTTCGCCCGATGACTTTTTGGATTTGGCCACCGACATGCGCAGCCCCAAGCCCAGCTTGCGCTGAATGCCCCGGGTGCGGATCGTGGTGTACAAGTGGGTGCCCAGCAGCAATACCATCATCGGCAATCCCCACAGAAATCCGGAGGCAGCCGAGATAGCGTGTTGCAAACTGCTGATTATCACATCCATGCCAAATTATTCTGAAACGGTTTCGTTGGCGGAAGCCGAATCGTAACCGCCGCCGACCTTGCGCAATTCGAAGTTGGAGCCCAGGTATTTCTCGCGCACAATGGGGTTGGCGGCCAATTCTTCGGCCGTTCCCTGAAACATGATCTGCCCTTCGAACAACATGTAGGCGCGGTCGGTGATACTCAGGGTTTCGTGCACGTTGTGGTCGGTAATCAGGATACCGATATTCTTGTCTTTGAGTTTGGCGACAATGGTCTGGATGTCTTCGACGGCAATCGGATCCACCCCGGCGAACGGCTCGTCGAGCATGATGAACTTGGGTTCGATGGCCAGGCAGCGCGCGATTTCGCAACGGCGGCGCTCACCACCCGAAAGCTGGATGCCCAAACTCTTGCGCACCTTGGTCAGGTGGAACTCTTCGATGAGCGACTCGAGTTTTTCCTTTTGGTATTCTTTGGAGAACCCGGTCATTTCCAACACCGAACGGATGTTGTTTTCGACCGACATGGTCCGGAACACGGAGGCTTCCTGGGCCAAGTAGCCGATACCGCTCTTGGCGCGGCGGAACACCGGGTATTTCGAGATATCGGTATCGTTGAGGAAGATTTTGCCGCTGTCGGGCTGCACCAGACCGGTCGTCATGTAGAAGGTGGTGGTTTTGCCGGCTCCGTTGGGACCCAACAAGCCCACAATCTCGCCCTGACGGACATTGATAGACACGTCCTTCACCACCGTACGCTTGCCGTATGTCTTGAACAAGTGCTCGGTACGCAGCACCATCTGCTCGTCGGTATAGGAGGGTATCGTCTGTTCCATGCTTAAATAAAGGGTTCGTTGTCGGGCATCATGCTCACATCGTTGACAAACTGACGGATGCGCTGTTCCTCTTCCTTGCGGCAGATGAGCAGGGCATTGTCGGATTCGTCCACAATGTAGCCGTTCAAATCCTGCAGCACGGCCAGCTTGCCTTCTGGCAGCACCACGATGTTGTCGCTGCAGTCGTACGACAGCATCCGGCATTTGAGGTGGACGTTGCCCGACGCGTCTTTTTCGGACAAATCATACAGCGAGCCCCAGGTACCCAAATCCGACCAGCCGTAATCGCCACAGAGCACATACACTTGTTTGGCATGCTCCATGATGCCGTAGTCGATCGAGATATTCTGGCACGAAGGGAAATTTTCGTTGATAAAGGCCTCCTCGTCGGGCGTTCCGAACAGCACGCGGCCTGGCAAAAATTTGGCGGCGATGTCGGGCAGGAAGTCGTCGAAGGCTTTCAGAATCGAGGCGACACTCCACATAAAGACGCCGGCATTCCAGAAGAATTCGCCGCTTTCCATGAAGATTTTGGCCAATTCGGCATTGGGCTTTTCGGTAAAGGTTTTGACGCGCTTGAACTCGCCTTTCGATTCGGTACCGGCCTGAATGTAGCCGTATCCGGTTTCGGGGCGGTTGGGTTTGATGCCCAATGTCAGCAGCACCGGCTGCTTGCCGACAAAGTCGAGGCCCTTGGTAATCGCCTCCAAAAACTCGTTTTCCTTGGTGATGAGATGGTCGGCCGGAGCCACCACCATCGTGGCGTTGGGGTTGATGGCGGCAATGCGGGTGGCGGCGTAGGCGATGCAGGGCGCCGTATTGCGGCGGCAAGGCTCGGCCAGCACCTGGTCATATTTCAGTTCGGGCAATTGCTCCAGTACCATGTCGCGGTACATTTTGTTGGTGACCACCAAAATGTTCTCTTTCGGAATGATGCGGGCGAAGCGGGCGAAGGTCATTTGCAGCAGCGAGCTGCCGGTACCCATGAAGTCAAGGAACTGCTTGGGGCGGCTGCTTCGGCTAAACGGCCAAAAACGGCTGCCTGCCCCACCTGCCATAATCACGCAATAACGATTCTTATCCATAGAGTGTTGCTCGTAAAATTTTTTACAAAAATAAAGAAAGAAACTCTATAAAAAAATTTTTTGCATTAAAAAAGTTTTCCTATCTTTGCACCCGCAAACGCAAACAAGCCATTGCCCAGATGGCGGAATCGGTAGACGCGCTGGTCTCAAACACCAGTGGATTCACTTCCATCCCGGTTCGACCCCGGGTCTGGGTACCAAAAACGCTGATAGTCATCGACTACCAGCGTTTTTTTTACAGAATCTGATTCCCGCCTACTTGACAAACATCATCAAACGATCGAGCCGTTTGGTCAGCTCCTCATCGCTTCCTTTCAAATCGTGTTCAATGTCATCAAGCAAGTCCTCGGCCTCCTTGCGTTGGGCTTTGCTAAAGGCCTTGTCCTTTTCGATCGGCAGATTGTCGCGATAAACCAACAGTCGGTCTGCAATGTAGGTACGATTGCTTTTCTTGGTCCAACCGACATAGGACTCATGAACCAACAACGAGTACAACATAATCGTAGCTTCGCCATTCTCGACCGAAATTTTCATATAAAAGCCCAACAGTCGTTGCGTAGCTCCCGAAAACGGATTGTAATAAAGCGCCGTTTGAAAACAGGCGTCATACACCCGCTGGGTATCCGTCGAAAGGGAATCGATCAAGATCATTTTCCCGTCGTCCGAAATCAGATACTGCTCCACCCTTTTCACCACCTGGTCCAGGCTCAAGGAAGTCTTGGCCTTTCTGACAACCACCACTTGCTCGTTTTCGTTCAGGACAAAATTCTTAAACTCATAACGATTTCCGCCGAAGGCAGAACAAACGCCACAAAAAACTGTCAGCGCCACAAGAATTAATTTTCTCATAATTTTAGTTTTTTAATTAAATTATTAATAATAAAGTGCCTTTTTCATTTGCGACAACACAAGCGGTTACCAATACTCACAAAAAAACGTGGACTCTTGTTGCAGATTCCACGTTTCGATGCCCTGAGAAGCCTTCACTGAAGAACAAGCGACAAAGGAGTCCACGCCGATATGCTTTTCTTCTCCAGCGGAGGAAGAATATACACATACCAAGCGGACATCTACTATGGTCATGCATCTGTCAGTGGTTTGACATTTCTC
>JAGCZK010000129.1 GCA_017960065.1 Paludibacteraceae bacterium | reverse complement strand
GCCTGCTCATCGTACTGTTTCCGTGCAGCGACTCCAACGGCGTGTTCCAAGCCGCGGGAATCGACCGCGTGGCAGGGTACTTCCAGACCCCCGTGGCCGTCAACGGATACATCCACAACGGAGCAGCCATCGCTTTCTTCGTGCTGCTGGCCGTCAACTCCTTCTTTTTGTTCACCCTGGGCGATGACCAGCCGACCCCCGAAAAGAAAAAACGCAACCTGGTGTACCGCATCTGCGCCATTGGCATGGTGCTTTCGATGATTGTGCTGGTGGTGCCCGTCGGCATCCCCAACAAAGTCTTCTGGGTCGAGTCCGTCGCCCTGACCTTCTTCGGCGTCAGCTGGCTCACCAAAGGCGAATTTTGGCTGAAAGACAAATAATTTTTCCATTTTATGATTTCCATTTTATGGAAAAAATGTATCTTTGTAACAAATATTGGATAAAAGGATAGCTATGAAAACAAATTCTATTGAAAATCCATTTGTTACAACAGGATATGTGAGTGCCGAATATTTTTGTGACCGCGAAAAAGAAACGTCAGATCTTGTCCGATTATTGGTCAACGGGAATAATGTGGCATTGATATCGCCGCGCAGATATGGTAAGACCGATTTGCTTAGGCATTGTTTTGCTCAACCCGCTATAACTGAACGTTATTACACTTTCATTGTTGACATTTACTCAACAAAATCGGTAGCCGAAATGGTGGCAAAGCTGGGCAGTTCTATTTTGGAGACTTTAAAACCCAAAGGACGTCGGGTGTGGGAACGTTTCGTGTCAGCCTTGTCATCAGTAAAGCATGGTATCAGCTTTGATGTGAACGGCCAGCCTTCGTGGACATTGAGTGTTGGCGATCTGAAGTCACCAACTACAACATTAGACGAAATATTTGCTTATATTCAGCAAGCCGACCGTCCGTGTCTGATTGCCATTGACGAATTCCAACAAATCACGAAATATGCCGATAAAAATATCGAAGCCGCACTGAGAACATACGTGCAATATTGCAGCAATGCCAAATTTGTATTTTCGGGTTCGCGGCAACATTTGATGGCTACCATGTTCACATCGCCGGCCCGACCGTTTTATCAAAGTGTAACATTGTATGGACTAAACTTGATACCGATAGACAAATACAAAGATTTTTGTCTGAAGCATTTTCGTAATAGTGGAAAAAATTTGGATTTGACTGTAGTGGATCTGTTATACGATAGGTTTGATGGTATTACGTATTATGTGCAACGAGTTATGAATGAATTGTTTGCACGTACTACCACAGGAAATACTTGTAACACAGATGATGTCGAAACTTCTGTCAAAAGCATTATCGATGATTCTTCTTTGGTATATGAGGATTTGCTTTATCAGTTGCCCGAAAAACAGAGCTTAACACTAATGGCGATAGCAAAAGAGGGAAAGGCTACAAACTTGACATCGGGCGAATTCGTCAACAAATACGGTTTGATTTCGCCCAGCTCGGTCAAGTCGGCCATTCCAGCCCTAATCGATAAGGGTTTGTTGACGATGGACAAAGGCGTATATCAGGTCTATGACAAATTTTTCAATTTATGGTTACTACGAAACATGAACTGAAATAATCCGTTGAGATATACGCCGTTACGCATTGCGTAATAAGAACTGTTGATTATCATTATAACGGATACAATGATAGTCATTAAGTGTCAAAAATACGGATAACGAATAAAATAGTATTGAATATATGCACATTACCCTCATAGCCGGCGCAAGGCCGAATTTCATGAAAATCGCCCCGATTATCCGGGCGATGGAGCAGGCAATGGCTGAAGGTGCCGCGCTGCAATACCGTCTGGTGCATACCGGCCAGCATTACGATGCGCAAATGTCGCAGACCTTCTTTGATGAGCTCGGCATTCCGGCACCCGACGCCAACTTAGGATGCGGAGGAGGCAGCCAGGCCCGGCAGACCGCCGCCATTATGACCGCCTTTGAAGAGGATTTGGCGGCACACCCGACCGACTGGGTGGTGGTGGTGGGCGACGTGACCAGCACCATGGCGTGCAGCATCGTGGCCAAAAAATCGGGCGTACGCGTGGCCCACGTCGAAGCCGGCATCCGCTCGTTCGACCTCAGCATGCCCGAAGAAATCAACCGCATGGTGACCGACACCCTCGCCGACGAATTCTTCACCACCAGCCAAACCGCCGGCGAGAACCTGCTGCGCAGCGGGGTGGAGCCCCGGCGCATCCACTTTGTGGGCAATGTGATGATCGACACGCTGCTGTCGAACCGACACCGATTTCGCCGTCCCGACTTTTTTGACCGCGAAGGCCTCCACGAAGGCGGCTACCTGGTGCTGACCCTGCACCGTCCGGCCAATGTCGATGAGTCGGAGCACCTGCGCAAACAGCTGCAGGCCATCGGTCTGGCCGCGCAAGGCCGGCCCGTGGTCTTTGCCGTGCACCCACGTACCCGCAAGATACTGGCCGACAGCGGCATCGACACCAGCGGCCTGATTTTGACCGAACCCCTGGGCTATCTCGAATTCAACTACCTGGTCGAGCATGCGCTGGGCGTAGTGACCGACAGTGGCGGCATTACCGAAGAAACCACCGTGCTGGGCGTACCCTGCATGACCCTGCGCGACAATACCGAGCGGCCCGAAACCATTACGGTGGGCACCAACGAACTGTTGGGCACCGACCCCGACCGCATCGCCCCCGCTCTCGGCCGGCTCCTGGCCGGACAATGGAAAAAGGGCGGTGTCCCCGAGTTGTGGGACGGCCATGCCGCCGAGCGCATCGTAAACATCATCCGAACATGGTAAACGACTTTTCACATACCGCCTACCGCCAGCTGCTCGAAGCGCTCCAACAAGCCGGATACCGCTTTCTGACCTTTGGCCAGTACCTGCAGGCTAAGGCATCGGGGAGTGCGCTGCCCGAAAAGTACGTAATGCTCCGACATGACGTTGACCAGTGTGCGAACGATAGCACCAAAATATCAAATATAGAGTATTCGCAAAACGTGCGGGCCAGCTATTTTTACCGGGCGTGGATTTTGGACGACCCCCGGGAACTGCTGGCGGTAAAGGCCGTCGGACACGAAATCGGCTATCATTACGAAGACCTGGTGACGGCCGAAGGCGACTTGGAGCGCGCGATCGGATATTTCGAGCAACACTTGAACAAGCTGCGTCTATATGCCGATGTGTCAACGATTTGCATGCACGGCTCGCCCCGCAGCAAATACGACAGCAAAGCCCTGTGGCAACGCTACGACTACCACGATTACGGCCTGCAGGGCGAACCCTATTTCGACCTCGACCTGAGCCAGGTGTGCTACCTGACCGACACCGGCGGCCGCTGGGACGGCTATCGCTTCAGCGTCCGCGACAAGATGCCCGACCGATACCAGCACGACTGGGAAAGCCGTGGATGGCGCTACCACAGCACCTTTGACCTGATTGCCGCCATCCGGCAGGGGAGTTTTCCGCCGCACGTCATGCTGACCACCCATCCCCAGCGCTGGTCCGACTC
>JAGCZK010000128.1 GCA_017960065.1 Paludibacteraceae bacterium | reverse complement strand
AGCTTTGAAGCAACGAATCCGCAGGCATTGACCAATCCCGATATGACCATTTCGATTGACAATGGTCCGACCAACACCACCTACACGTTGACCGACATCTCGATTCGTGAAAAGACTTGCGCAACCAATGTGGAGGAAGCGGTCGAAACCGGCAGCAACCTGTCCATCTACCCGAACCCGGCACGCGGAAAGGCGTATGTGATGAGCGACAAAGAGGTTTCTTCGGTAGCGCTCTTCAGCCTGACGGGTGCCCAAGTGGCAACGTTCGATTCGGCTGAAATTGACCTTACTGGGGTTGACAAAGGCTTCTATCTGGTGGTTGTCACCTACACCGACGGTTCGTACGAACAAGGCAAACTGATTTGCCGCTAAGCGGTGAATTTCTCCCCAAAAAAACAGGGTGCATGAATCATGCACCCTGTTTTTGTACTGTCATGTCCACATTCCGATGCACTCAATGCTCACTTAGTAGAGACAACACTATAATCCTCAAAAGAAACAAAGGCTTGATGAAAAATATTGAGATTTGAATGAATTTGTTTCCATTTTACGAAACATTATCGTATCTTTGCATTAGAATGTTACATTTATGAACGACAGGCAATTCAAACTTGTCTTTTCCGAAGAGGCAGACAAGTTTTTAACCTCACTACCCCAAAAGACGAGAGAAAAAATTGAATACAACATCCGACGTGTTCAATTGGGAGAGATGGATTCCGAGTTATTCAAAAAGCTTGAGGGTTCAACCATTTGGGAATTTAGGACATTGTACAACAAGATAGCATACAGGCTATTTGCTTTTTGGGACACCGAAGAAGAAACCTTGGTGATTGCAACGCACGGTTTCGTGAAAAAGAGTCAGAAAACGCCCCAAAAAGAGATCGCCAAAGCAGAGAACATGCGAAAAGAATATTTCGAGTCAAAAAAAGAAGGATTATGAAATTAATAGACTTTGAAGACATCTTGGACCGCGACCTCGGTAAAAAAGGCTCCGAGCGCAGGGACCAATTCGACCACCAGGTCGATGAATCCGTATATGCTTATAAAATTGGCATGGCGATAAAAAAAGCCCGACTCGAACAACACCTGACCCAAACAGAGCTAGGCGCCAAAATCGGTGTGAAACGGGCGCAAATTTCCCGCATTGAGAGAGGTTACAGCATAACGATCCCAACCATGAGCCGGGTGTTCAGAGCCTTGGGCGTTCATACCGCAAGCCTTGATTTGGGGAAAAGACTTGGAAAGGTTGCCCTGTGGTAAAAACACAATAACGGCGGTGCAATCCTGCACCGCCGCTGCTGTGTTTTTGCATATGGAATTTTTGATCAGGGAATTCGGCTCAATACAAACGAATAATGATATTCCTCCTCCTCTCCGTTGTCATATTCAACGGTGGATCCGTTAACCACAAGTTCAAATTCAGTTAAATTCATATAATTATTACACCACAGGCGGTCGCTGACGCCAATCCTCGTCGCGCGAAGGTTTCGAAGCGTTGCGCGAAAATCCGTTTGCGGCATCAATCGCCTGCATCCGGTGCAACCGCTTCAGTCCCACCCGCCACAAAATGAAGTCGAACACATAGAACCCGACATTGAGCAATACCGACAGCCCCGCATCGTAACGAAGCGCCGATTCGGCCTTCATCAGCAGGTAGTCGTACACTCCGTGTGCCAACACCGCCATGAGCAAACCGGCAAGCACATAGCCCCATTGTTTCGCCGAGTTGTCGGCAAACTTGGCCAGGCCTAAAAAGTAGCCCATCAGCACGCCGAACAAAAAGTGGCCCGGTACCGAAAACAGGGCCCGTCCGATAAAAAGCCCGACCAGGTCGTCGTACATGCTGAAATAGGAGATATTTTCCAGAAAAGCGAAGCCCAAGCCAATGTAACAGGCATACACGATGCCATCGAACCGTTCGTCGAAATGTTCGTTGTTCCAAATAAGCATCAGAAACACAAACAGCTTGGCACTCTCCTCCACCAATGCGGCCGAAACAAAGGCCTGCACAAACGGCGAAGCCTGCGCGGCCTTCGATAGCGCCGACGCCTCGAAAATCGAGTGCAAGATGAGCACCAGCACCACCGACAGTATTCCCGCCACAAACGCCAGGGCCAGCGTTGTCACGGGCTCCTTACGCAACTTGTCCTGGCGGTAAATCCACCAGGCCAGTATCACCGACGGCAGCAATGCCAAAATGACAATTGTATTCATATCACGCCATTACTGGAGCGGTCGCAGCGAAGACAACATGGTTCGCACCACTTCTTCCTGCCGCTCTTCGAGGTATTGTTTCACTTCCTGCTCATCTTTGCGCAGCCAATCGACATACATCGGCAGCGAAACAAAGGTAAACACGACCAAAGATACAACATTTATCAACAAGTCCAAAGTTCTGACCGGGCGGATTTTGCCCGAGGCCACCGCCGCCTGCACCACCGAGTCGAAACGGTAGTAAATCGAGCGCCGCCGGTCGTTTTCGACAATGAAATCGCGCACAAACATGCGCCGCTCGTCGTTGGAAATCAGCTGGCTGATAATGATAAAGGGAATTTTGGGGTGGGCCGTCAGAATCTTGAAATAGACCTCCACCAGGTTGCGGATCAGATCTTCGAGTTCGCCTTCAAACGGATAGTGTTCGAGCGAATCGAGCACCGCATTGGCGTTTTTGACAAAAATCTGCTGGAGCAGATTCTCTTTGGTTCTAAAATAATAGTGGACCAAGGCCTGGTTACAACCCACCTTCCGGGCAATGTCGGTAGTCGAGGTGGCATCGAAGCCGTTTTCCATCACCAGCTGCTCGGCGGCCTGCAGAATCTGCTGCTGCATATCGGTTTCCTTACTGTTCATGGGTGCCTTGTTTTTTACAGTTTTCGATCATAAAATGCAGGCGGTTATAGACATTGGCGTCCGACGTGCTGCTGTCGAAGTCGAGGAACAGCAGGTTCATGCGCGGGTACACCTGCTTGATTTTCTTTTCCACCCCTTTGGAAATGATGTGGTTGGCGATACAGCCAAAGGGTTGCAGGCTGATGACGTTCTCGACCCCGTGTTCGGCCAGCGAGCAGATTTCGCCGGGCAGGTCCCAGCCCTCGCCGAAATCGGCCGCCAGGCTCAGGATGTGCGAGGCCATCTCGGCATCGTCGAAGATGTTGGTGAACTTGCGGTAATAGGCAAAGGGCTTGCAAATGCGGTCGTACTTGCGCATCATGTGACGGATGTACAGGTAAACGGCATCGGTTACCCATACCGGGGTGTCGGAATGCTTGATGTTGAGGTTGCGGTTCACATGCTGGGCAACAAACGAGGTGCTGAAGAAGTTGGATATGGCCGGAGGCACCACCTCCACCCCGTTCTCAACCAGCCAATTGACCACATTTTTGTGGCTAAAGGAATTGTATTTGACATAAATCTCGCCCACCAGGCCGATAACGGGCAGCTCTTTGGCCAGGATGACATCCGAAAATTCGGTGACTGCCTCCTTGAGCAAGTCTTGCAGGCGGTTGCCCTGGTTGGCCTCGATGTAGGGGAAGGCCGCCTCGGTGTATTTTTTGCGCAGACGCGCCGCCTCGCCGGATTTCTTTTCGCGGACGGCCGAAGCGAAATAGAGTTTGTTGATGCAGTCGGCATACAGCAGACCGTTGATCACCATCGGCGCCAAGGCCCGCCACTTGAGGCTGAAGCCCGGCTGTTGGTTCTGCACTTCGGCGCCTGTGGCCAGCGACACGACCGGAATGTCCTTGAACCCTGCCGAAATCATGGCGTTCTTGATCAGGGCGTAATAATTGGTTGCCCGGCATTGTCCGCCCGTCTGGGTAATGATGACCGCCACCTCGTCGGGATTGTATTTGCCGCTTTGCAGGGCGTTCATAATGCTGCCGATGACGATTGTGGCCGGATAGCAGATGTCGTTGTTGGCAAAACGCAAGCCGGTTTCCGCATCGCTTTGATTGCCCATCGGCAGGTTGACCATGTGGTACCCGGCCGCCTTCAGCATCGACGGGATGTATTCGGAATAGCCTTCGGCAAAATAGGGGGCCAGCAGGATGCGGCGCTTGTCTTCAATGTCGAAGATTTTGGTGGTGACGTATGGGGCCGGAGCCGCCTGCCGGCGCGGCGGAGCCAGTTTGCACGACTCGACGAGCGAACGCACGCGCAAGCGGAGCGAGCCGATATTGTTGACATCGTCGATTTTGAGGATGGTCAGGTTTTTGCCGTAACGGCTCAGAATGTGGTTCACCTCGTCGAGGATAAAGGCGTCGGGGCCGCAGCCGAACGAAGTCAGCTCGACGAGCTGCAGGTTGTCGCCCGCATGGTTGCCCACGAAATGGGCCGCCTTGAAAATACGGTTGGGATACGCCCATTGGGCCACGGCATTGATCTCTTCATAGACCGCACGGCCCGACTTGGTCGAAACATTTTCGGTCACCACATCGATGCCCATGTCGGCAATGGCCCACGAAATTTTGTGTTCGATAAGCGGATCGGTGTGATAGGGCCGGGCGGCCAGCAGAATGACCATACGGCCTTCGTCGCCGGCCTTGCGGATAATTTCGTTGGCACGCTCCGTGAGCTGGGTCAGGTAAGCGTCTTGCGCCTCCTTGGCCTCGGCTATCGCCTGCATGGCCACCGACTTTTTGACCCCCAGGGTCTTGAGATAGGCCCAGCACGACTTGTACATCAGGTCTTCGCTGTTGAAGGTGATGACCGGCGCGTCGAAGGGTACCCCATGGTTGCCGGCCGTGTCCATCGAACTCTTGAGCACATCGCTATAGCCCGACACAATCGGGCAGTTGAAACTGTTCTTCGAACGCTCGTCTTCCTTGCGTTCATAGACCACGTACGGGTAGAAGATGCGGTCCACCCCCTTGGTCAGCAGGTTTTGCACATGTCCGTGCATCAGTTTGGCCGGGAAACAGATATTGTCGGCCATGATGGTACGCACGCCCGTTTCGTATTGCATCACGCTCGAGGGGGCCGACAGCACCACCTTGATGTTGCAGGCGGTAAACAGGGTGTGCCAGAAAGGATAATTCTCGTACATGCCCAGGCCGCGCGGAAGCCCGAGCGTAAGCAAGGGCGGCGCGTCAAACACATGGCGTGGCACCCGCGAAAAGAGCATGCGGTATTTCTCGGCCAGCATGTTGACACCCTTGCGGGTCGTCTCCGCCTCGTTGGAATACACCTTTTCGCAATTGTTGCCCGAATAATAGCGGTTTCCGTTCTGGAAACGGAAGACCTTGACCATGCAGTGGTTTTCGCAACCGTTGCAGGTTTCGAAGGACGATTCGTATTCGTTGGCCCGCACCAGTTGGGCCAGGCTGCGTTTGGAAGTGGACGGTATCGTATTCATCAGGATTGCTTGTTCATTTGAAGGGCATACAAGGCGGCGCCGTAGGCCCCCATCAGTTCGGGAATGTCGGTAAACGAGACCGAAAGCCCCGTCAGTTTTTCGAGGGCGCGCACAATGCTGTGGTTGCGGAGCGTACCGCCCTGCACCACGATTTTGGTGCCCAATTCGGCCGTGTTTTTCAGTTTCAGCACTTTATAGAGGCAGTTTTTGACCACCGAATAGCTGAATCCGGCGGCAATGTCCTCCACTGCGGCCCCTTCGCGCATGGCCTGTTTGACCTTGGAGTTCATAAACACCGTGCAGCGGGTACCCAGGTCGAAGGGATAGCGGGCCAGGCACGAAAGCTTGGCGAATTCGGCCACTGGGTAGCCCAGCATATTGGCAAACGTTTCGATAAACGAGCCGCAGCCCGACGAGCAGGCCTCGTTGATTTCGATGCGGCGGATGGCACCGTTCTCCACGAAGATGGCCTTCATGTCCTGACCGCCGATGTCGAGCACAAACGACACCTCGGGCTCGACCTGACGGGCGGCCGCAAAGTGCGCCATGGTT
>JAGCZK010000127.1 GCA_017960065.1 Paludibacteraceae bacterium | reverse complement strand
TGCTCGAGTTCCGGCTGAAGGCCTATCGCAAGTGGCTCGAGATGGAGCATCCGCATTGGGCGCACCTGCAAATTCCCAAAATAGATTTTCAAGGCATTTCGTATTATGCCGCCCCGCGCAAAAAGCAGGCCGAAGGCGAGCAGCAGATCGACCCGGAGCTGGTCGATACCTTTAACAAGTTGGGCATTCCGCTCGAAGAGCAGAAACGCCTGTCGGGCATGGCCGTCGATGCCGTCATGGACAGCACGTCGGTCAAAACCACCTATCGCGACGAACTGGCCAAGTTGGGTGTGATTTTCTGCTCCATCGGTGAGGCGGTTCGCGAACATCCCGACCTGGTGCGTAAGTACCTCGGCTCGGTGGTGTCGTATGCCGACAATTTTTACGCCGCCCTCAACAGTGCGGTCTTTAGCGACGGCTCTTTCGTGTACATCCCTAAAGGGGTTCGCTGCCCGATGGAACTTTCGACCTATTTCCGCATCAATGCCATGGGGACCGGCCAGTTTGAGCGTACGCTCATTGTGGCCGACGACGATTCGTACGTGTCGTACCTCGAAGGTTGTACCGCTCCGATGCGCGACGAAAACCAGCTGCATGCCGCAATTGTCGAAATTGTGGTGCTCGACCGCGCCGAAGTCAAATACTCGACGGTGCAGAACTGGTATCCCGGCGACAAGGAAGGCAAGGGCGGTATCTACAATTTTGTAACCAAACGGGCCCTTTGCCAAGGGGTTTCGTCCAAAGTGTTCTGGACGCAGGTCGAAACCGGATCGGCCATCACCTGGAAATATCCGGGGTGCGTGCTCAAAGGCGACAATTCGGTCGGCGAGTTTTATTCGGTGGCCTTCACCAACAATTACCAGCAGGCCGATACGGGTACCAAAATGATTCATTTGGGCAAAAACACCCGCAGCCGCATTGTGTCGAAGGGTATTTCGGCCGGCAAAAGCCAGAATGCCTACCGCGGTCTGGTCAAAGTGGGCAAAAACGCCGACGGGGCGCGCAATTTTTCGCAGTGCGACAGCCTGCTTATCGGCAAAACCTGCGGGGCGCACACCTTCCCGGTGATTGATGTGCAGAACCCGACGGCCGTTCTCGAACATGAGGCCAGCACCTCCAAAATCAACGAAGACCAGCTGTTTTATTGCAACCAGCGCGGCATTTCGACCGAGGATGCCGCGGGTCTGATTGTCGGAGGCTTTACCAAAGAAGTGTTAAACAAGTTACCGATGGAGTTTGCAGTCGAAGCGCAAAAGCTGCTGCAAATTTCGTTGGAAGGCAGTGTAGGATAATTATGTTGCTCGAAATTAAAGATTTACATGCCGAAATCGAAGGCAAAGAGATTTTGCGAGGCATCAATTTAAGTATAGGCGAAGGCGAGGTGCATGCCATCATGGGGCCCAACGGCTCGGGCAAAAGTACCTTGTCGGCCGTATTGGCGGGGCACAAGGCCTACCGGGTTACCTCGGGCGAGGTCTGGTTCAAAGGACAGAACCTGCTCGAAATGGCTCCCGAAGAACGTTCGCGTGCCGGATTGTTCCTGAGTTTTCAGTATCCGATTGAGATTCCGGGAGTCAGCATGGTCAACTTCATGCGGGCCGCGGTCAACGAACACCGCAAGTACAAAGAGTTGCCTGCGTTGTCGGCCGGCGAGTTTTTGAAACTCATGCGCGAAAAAAAAGAAATCGTCCAACTCGACAGCAACCTGACCAACCGTTCGGTCAACGAAGGCTTTTCGGGGGGCGAAAAGAAACGCAACGAAATATTTCAGATGGCGATGCTGGAGCCGTCGCTGTCGATTCTTGACGAGACCGACTCGGGCCTGGACATCGATGCGCTGCGTATCGTGTCGGAAGGGGTGAACAAACTCAAACGCCCCGACAACTCGACCATTGTCATCACGCACTACCAGCGTTTGCTCGACTACATTGTGCCCGACGTGGTGCATGTGCTCTACAAGGGGCGCATCGTGCGCACCGCCGGTCGCGAGCTGGTGGCCGAACTGGAAGAAAAAGGATACGACTGGATTAAACGCGAACTTGGCGAATGATTTTAGACGCATACATATCGTTGTTCCGCTCGTACGCCAAGGACTTCAACGCCCAGGCACCCGAATGGCTGGTGCAGGCGCGTGAAGCGTCCTTGCAGTACCTGCTCCGGCACCAAGACCTGAGCGAGGCGGATGCCTACGCCACCGATTTTGGCTTGAATCCCAAACGGATACGTCCGCAGGGCGATCCGTCGCAACTGTTCACCTGCGAAATCCCCGGTATTACGTCGTACAACTTTTTGGTCTTGAACGACAGTTGTTTTGCCCAACCCAAGCAGCAGTTGCCCGAAGGAGTGGTGGTGTGCGCCTTGTCGGATGCCTTTGTCCGCTATCCCGAACTGGTGGCCCGGTATTGGGGCAAGGCCAAGACCGAGAATGCCAACTGGCATTTCAACCAGCTGTTTGCCCAAGACGGTCTGTTTGTTTATTTGCCGAAAGGCGTGACACTCGACCGACCCATCCAACTGGTCAACCTGATGTACGACAATCAGCCGCGAATGGCTGTGAGCCACAACCTGATCATTGTTGAAGACGACGCGCAGGCGCAGGTGCTGGTGTGCGATCACGCGTACGGCGAAAGCCCCTGCCTGTCGAACCGCTATACCGAGGTGTTCGTCGGCCGCAATGCCCGCTACGAACATTATAAGCTGGAAAGCACCCACCGTGAGATGACGAACGTGTCGGCCCTGACGCTTTGCCTGCAAGACGGTGCCGAAGTGCTGACCAACAACATCACCCTGCATGGGGGGCGTACCGCCAACGACGTGCGTGCGGCCCTGATGGGCGAAGGCGCCCGTTTGTCGGTCAATGGGCTGGCACTGGGCGATCACGACCAAAGCATCCGTAATCACACCTGTATCACCCATCAGGTCGCCGGCTCGGTCAGCACCGAACTGTTCAAATACCTGCTCGACGGCCAGTCGCAGGGCGAGTTCTTCGGATTGGTGAAGGTGGAGGAGGGGGCCGACCGCACGACAGCGCTGCAAACCAACCGCAACCTGTGCCTGTCGGCCGATGCGCGCATGCAAAGCCAGCCGCAGCTCGAAATCTATGCCGACGATGTGCAGTGCAACCACGGCTCGGCAACCGGACAGCTCGACGAAAACGCCCTCTTTTATATGCAGACGCGCGGTATTTCCGAAAAGGAGGCCCGTTTTCTGCTGATGAGCGCTTTTGCCTACGAGGTGCTCGACAATGTCGGCATCAGTGCCGTCAAAGACCGTTTGCGCTGGATGATCGAACGCCGCTTACGGGGCGAAAAATACAATTGTGCCACTTGTTCGATGTGTAAG
This sequence comes from Paludibacteraceae bacterium, assembly GCA_017960065.1. GTDB lineage: Bacteria > Bacteroidota > Bacteroidia > Bacteroidales > Paludibacteraceae > Enterocola. The sequence continues at coordinate 3,334 of JAGCZK010000127.1, read as the reverse complement.
TGATGGATATTCAAACCCATATAGCTGAGTTGCGTCAGGATTTCCCGATTCTGGAGTCGCAAGTGTACAAGCATCCGCTGGTGTACCTCGACAATGCGGCCACCACGCAGAAGCCGTGGTGTGTCATTCGCAAGATCGAAGAAGGGTACCGCCATCAAAACGCCAATGTGCACCGCGGGGTGCATTTTCTGAGCCAGATGGCGACCGAAGCGCATGAAGAGGCCCGTAAAACCGTGGCCTCATTTCTGAATGCCCATTCGCCGCGCGAAATCATATTTACCCGAGGAACCACCGAGGCCATCAACCTGGTGGCGTTCTCCTACGGCGAGGCCTTTGTCAAGGCCGGCGACGAAATCGTAGTCAGCGAAATGGAGCACCATTCCAACATCGTGCCCTGGCAGATGCTTTGTCAGCGCAAAGGGGCGGTGCTGCGGGTGATTCCGTTCAACGACAAGGGCGAACTCGACCTGCAGGCCTTCAGCAACCTGCTCAACGACCACACCAAACTGGTAGCGGTCGCCCATGTTTCGAACACCTTGGGTACCGTCAATCCGGTGGCAGAGATAATCCGCCAGGCGCACCGGGCCGGCGTGCCCGTTCTGGTCGATGGGGCACAGGCGGTTCCGCACCGCGCCATCGATGTGCAGGCTCTCGACGCTGATTTTTATGTTTTCTCGGGGCACAAAATTTACGGTCCTACCGGGGTGGGCGTCTTGTACGGCAAAGAGAACTGGCTCGAACAGATGCCTCCCTATCAGGGGGGGGGGGGGATTTTTTCCACCGTCAGCTTCGAGCATACCACCTACAACGAACTGCCCTACAAGTTCGAAGCCGGCACGCCCGATTTTATCGGGACAACGGCTCTGGCCGAGGCCATCCGCTATGTCGAAGGCATTGGCATGGCGTCCATTCACGCCTACGAGTCGGGGCTGATGCGCTATGCGACGGAGCAGTTGATGCAAATCGAAGGCATGCGGATTTTCGGCCAGGCGGCCGACAAAGAGTCGGTCATTTCGATGCAGGTGGGCACCATCCATCCCTACGACATGGGGACCCTGCTCGACAAGCTGGGCATCGCCCTGCGTACCGGGCACCATTGTGCCGAGCCGGTGATGCGCCATTATGGCATCGAAAGCACACTCCGGGCGTCGTTTGCCCTGTATAACACCTACGAAGAGGTGGATGCGCTGGTGGCCGGCATCCGTAAAGTAAGGACTTTATTTGAATAATACCATGACGATAAACGAACTGCAAGATCAGGTGATCGACGATTTCTCGGCTTTCGACGAATGGTTCGACCGCTATGCCATGTTAATAGAATTGGGTAACCAGCTGCCGCCAATCGACGATTCGCAGCGCGTGGAGCAGAATCTGATCCAAGGATGCCAAAGCCGCGTGTGGCTCGATGCGCATGTGGATGAGGCTACCGGCCATGTGATTTTTGAGGGGGATAGCGACGCGGTGATTGTCAAGGGGATTCTCTCGCTGCTCATTCAGGTGCTTTCCGACCACGCCCCTGCCGAAATTGCCGAAGCCGACCTGTATTTTATCGAACGTATCGGCCTCAAAGAGCACTTGTCTCCCACACGTTCCAACGGCCTGCTGGCCATGGTCAGGCAAATGAAACTCTACGGGCTGATTTTCAACAAATAACCCGCGTTTTCTTATTCATATAATGTAATACGACAATATGGAAGTTATACAAAGTTTTACCATCGATCATACCCGGCTCAAACCAGGCATCTACGTGTCGCGTCAGGACAAGGGCTTTACCACCTTCGACCTGCGCATAACCGAGCCCAACAAAGAACCGGCCGTCGCTCCGGCAGCCATGCACAGCATCGAGCACCTGATGGCGACCTGGTTCCGTAACTCTGCGGCCAAAGACGATGTGGTCTATGTCGGGCCGATGGGCTGTCTGACCGGCATGTACATTGTGATGACCGGTACCTATTCGGTGCAGGACATGCGCCAGCTGACCATCCAGTGCCTCGAGTGGGTGCTGACCCAAAACAAGGTGCCGGCAACCACCCCCGACACCTGCGGCAACTACCTGCTGCACGACCTGCCGATGTGCCATTGGGAGTGCCGTCGCTATCTCGACCGCCTGAAAAACGATTTTCATTGCGAATACACCAAACTGCAAGTCGTGTTGGACGACGGCCGACAGTTTGCCGATGCGTGACGGCCAGAATGATAACCCCTAAAATCAAACAACTATGAATGAAAACAAGCAGAATGGAAAGAATCTCCGTCTGACGCCTTCTTATATAGAAACGCTCCAGCCCAACGAAGTTTTTGTTTTTGGTAGCAATGAGCGAGGTTCGCATGGCGCAGGAGCCGCCTTGACGGCCTACCAAAAATTCGGTGCGGTGATGGGTAAAGGCGAAGGATTGTTCGGCCAATCGTATGCATTGCCGACGATGGAGGGCGTCGAAAACGTCAAAAAAGCAGTCGCCCGCTTTACGGAATTTGCAAAAAATCATCCGGATTTGAAATTTTTGGTGACACGTGTCGGGTGCGGAATTGCCGGATATACCGACAAAGAGATTGCCCCGATGTTCCGCGAAGCTTCGGATTTGCCCAATGTGAGCCTTCCGGAGTTATTTTGGAGTGTTTTGAAGCCCTGCTGAGAATCAGTAAGTTGCGAAAAAAGTTTCAAAAAGGCGAAAAAAACTTGCGAAATAATTTGGAGGGGAATGTAAAATCCCTTACCTTTGCACCCGCTTTTGAGACGCAAGGGAGCTTGCGACCGGGGCTTGGAAAAATTTTGAAAAAAAGTTTGGAAAAGTTTTGGTGGATGAAAAAAAGGCGTTACCTTTGCAGTCCCGCTTGAGAGAGCGGGGTCGCGAAAGCGAGCGAGAGATCTTTGACAGACTGATACAACAAACAACCAAAACAAGGTAAAAAAATAGCGACCGTCAATAACCGGAAGGTAATTGAAAAAACCAGCTTGAGCGTCAAAACAGGAAAAAAACAAAACAAATATAAATACAACGAATAGTTTGATCCTGGCTCAGGATGAACGCTAGCGACAGGCCTAACACATGCAAGTCGAGGGGTAACAGGGGAGCTTGCTCCCGCTGACGACCGGCGCACGGGTGAGTAACACGTATGCAACCTGCCCGTAAGAGGGGGATAACCCGGAGAAATCCGGACTAACACCGCATAATATCACGATAAGGCATCTTGACGTGATTAAATATTTATAGCTTACGGATGGGCATGCGCATGATTAGCTAGTTGGTGGGGTAACGGCCTACCAAGGCGACGATCATTAGGGGTCCTGAGAGGGAAATCCCCCACATTGGTACTGAGACACGGACCAAACTCC
>JAGCZK010000126.1 GCA_017960065.1 Paludibacteraceae bacterium | reverse complement strand
CCATCTCTCCAAGAAAGCGGTGCAAAGGTAGTGTTTTTTGTCGTACAAAAAAATAGTGGATAAAATTTTTGCAAAAAAATCGGTGGGTTTACACCAAATGGCGGGCGGAATTGCTACCTTTGAGGTATGGAATACATGATAGACTACCTGTTGAAGTTTATGCTTCGCGACGAGCAACTGGCTTGTCAGGTCGGTTAAACCGCCGATGATGCGCAATAAGCCGAGTTTAAGGTGGTTATCCGCCCATCGGGCTTCTTCGACCGCATGTCCGAGCCCAAGCAGGTGGCCGCCCTGATGCGCGAAGGCCTCGAGTTCGACGGTCTGCCCGTGCTGTTCGGCCAGGCAGGGAGCACGCGTTGTGGCAAGACCCTCGTTTTGGAGGCCGATTTTCTGGCTTCCGCCTATTTTGTGCTGACCCGTTACGAAGAACTTTTGGACCCCGAACGCGACGTGCACGGGCGTTTTTGCTCCAAGCTGTCGTGGCTGAGCCGCTGCGGATGGCTGCAACGGCCGTTGGTCGATGCCTACGGCGAGTACCTGCACCGGCTTCTTACCGGCAGCGACCCGGTTTATCCGCAGGCCAGCCTCTGCCTGACCCACGACCTGGACCGGGTGCTCCAATTCGGAACCTGGCGCAACTGGCTGGGAGGGCTCCGGCGCGGCCAGTTGGCCGCACTGTGCCACCGTATGGCTTCGCCCGAGCAAGACCCCTATTGGCAGGCCTGCCTCTGGCTCAATGCCTTGGCCGAAAAGAAAGACGGTCTGAAACAACTGTATTTTGTCTATACCGCCACCGGCTCGCCCTACGCCGAAGACCGCGACTGCCTGCCGCTCGAACGGCTTCCCCGCCGCATGTTGCTCCAAATGTCGGAGTGGAAGGCGACTGTCGGCATCCACTTCAGTTATGCCTCGGCTGTGGACAAGGGCCGTTTGAGCGCCGAACTGCTGGCCGCACGCTCGCTCACCGGGCACCCGGTCTGCGTTTCGCGCTACCATTATCTGGCCGACCTTCATCCCGACGACCTGCTGTTGCAGGAATCGTTGGGCATTGCGCACGACTATACGGCCGGGTATGCCGATGGGATCGGGTTCCGCCTGGGTACCTGCCGGCCGGTTCATTACATTTCGCCGATGAGCGGACGGTTGTCGAATCTGGTGGTCCACCCCTTGGCGGTGATGGACCAAACCCTCGTTTCGCCCGCCTACATGGGGCTGACACCCGACAAGGCCTTCCCGCTGGTGACGGCTTTGATGGACGAAGTGAAACATTACGGCGGGGAGTTGGTCTTGTTGTGGCACAACTCGACCATTGCCCAAGCAGAAGCACAAAAAAAGCTGTTGCAACAGGTTGTGTCAGCCTGGTAGGCCGTAAGCGGCCCCGGCCAGCCGGCGGATGGCCTGGCTTTCGTCCGCCCAGTTGAGGTCGCGGCGGGCCTGATCAAAATTTTCTGGAGGAATCGGGTGGGCCAAGAGTTGTTCCACCCCTTTTTGTATCGATTCTTCGCTCAAGTCCGGAATCAGCACGCCGATTTGGTAGCGGGTTACGATTTGGCGGATTTCGGGAAAATCGATGGCCAATATGGGCGTGCCCGACCAGATGAAGTCGAACAGGCGGTTGGGCAGGGAATAGTAGTAGTTGAGCCCGCGGTTGTGCATCAGCACGAGGCCGATGTCGGCCGACCGGGTGTAGGCCGGCAGCTGTTCGATGGGGATGCGGCCGACAAAGTGAATCCGCTCGCTTGCCAGGCTTTCGGCGGCTTGTTGGCAAAGCTGTCCGTACAGGTCGCCTTCGCCCACGACCAGCAGTTCGACCATGTCGTTGTGCAGCAGAAACTCCATGCACTCTTCGATGCCGCGGCCGATGTTGACGGCCCCCTGATAAATCATGACCGGCCGCGAAGCGTTAAATGCCGGGGTTACCCGACTGTAGTCGCGGGGCTCGGGGATGTTGCGGAGCACTTCCATCTGCAGCCCGTAGCGCTGGCGGTAGTAGTCGGCGATGGAGCCGCAAACCGTGCAGGCATGTTTGAGCCGTGGAAATATCCAGTCTTCGATTTTGGTCCAGCATTTTTTGACGAATGGGCGGCGGGTGAGTTCGGGAACTTCGGGAAACAGCTCGTGCGCATCGAATACCAGCGGTTTGCGGCGCAGGCGCGAGGCCAGAAAATTGGCTGGCAGGCTGTCGGTGTCGTTGGCCCACAGGCCGTCGTAGCGGGCAAAAAGCAGGTAAAAAAACAGCCGGAGGTTGTATTCGGCGTAAAACCAGGCATGCTTGTTGAAGCAGAGCCGCATCCGCTTGGTGGCGTAGCGACGGTCGAGCTCGGGACTGTTGCGCAGACGGCGGCCGATGAGGCAGACCTCGTAGCCGAGTGCGGTGAGGCAGTCCGCCGTCTTGTGGACACGGTGGTCTGTCACCAAATCGTTGGTTACCGAAAGCAGAATCCTTTTGCTTGCCATAGCGCAAAGTTACGCAAAATATTTCCATCTGCCGAAAAAAATGCGTAACTTTACCTGCCGAATACGCCTCAAGTGCGAGAACAGACTTCAGATGTATGAAAACCTTTGAAAATTATTCCTTACTGAACAACAATACCTTCGGGATCGATGTGCAGGCCAATTATTTTATCGAATACGATTCGGTCGAAGAACTCCAACAGTTGCTGCGGAGCGATTTGCTGCGCGAGAACAAGATGTTCCACATCGGTGGAGGCAGTAACCTGCTGTTTATCAATGATTATCAGGGAGTGATCCTGCACTCCAAAATTGGCGGAGTCGAAGCGGTTGAGGGCACGCGCACCAAGGTGGTGCTCCGCGTGGGAGCCGGCGTGGTGTGGGACGATTTTGTGGCCTACTGTTGCACCAAAAACTACGGCGGAGTCGAAAACCTGTCGGGCATCCCCGGCGAGGTCGGGGCCGCTCCCGTCCAAAACATCGGTGCCTACGGCGTGGAGGCCAAGGAAGTGATTTCGAAGGTGGAATGTGTGCGGGTCGATAATGGCGAGGAGTGTACGTTTACGGCTGCACAATGCCGGTTCGGCTATCGCGACAGCGTGTTCAAACGCGACTGGAAAGGCCAGTACATCGTAACGGCGGTCTATTTCCAACTGACCAAAAACGGCGTGCCCAATGTCAATTACGGCAGTCTGGCCGAAGAAATCAAGAAATATCCCGAGGTTACCATTGCCAACGTGCGCGACGCCGTGCTGGCCATCCGTCACCGCAAGCTGCCCGAACCCAAGGTGTTGGGCAATGCCGGCAGTTTCTTTATGAACCCGGTGGTCGATGCCGGCAAGTTCAAGGAGTTGCAGGGCAAGTGGCCGTCGATTCCCTTCTACGAGGCGGGCAAACAGTTTAAGGTACCGGCCGGCTGGCTCATCGAGCAGTGCGGTTGGAAGGGAAAGTCGGTCGGCAAGGTGGCGGTACACGGCAGCCAGGCCTTGGTCCTGATCAATAAAGGGGGAGCCAATGGCTTGGATATCATCAACTTGTCGGATAGTATCCGGCAGTCGGTACGCGACAAGTTCGGTATCGACCTCGTTCCCGAAGTCAATATCATTTTCGGCTAAAATCCGTTATCAGATGGTGCGCAGAATGTGTCCCATGCGTTCCTTTTTGGCGCGCATGTAGGCCTCGTTGTATTGGTTGATGCCGACCTCGATGGGGATGTTCTCGACGATTTCGAGTCCGTAGCCTTCCAAACCGATGCGTTTGACCGGGTTGTTGGTGATGAGGCGCATCTTGGTGATGCCGATTTCGCGCAGGATGCTGGCGCCGACTCCGTAGTCGCGCTCGTCGGCGTTGAAGCCGAGGTGCAGGTTGGCGTCGACGGTGTCCAAGCCCTTTTCCTGCAGCGCGTAGGCCTTGATTTTGTTCATCAGGCCGATGCCTCTGCCTTCCTGGCTGAGGTAAACGATGGCACCCTTGCCTTCCTTCTCAATCATTTCCATGGCCTTGTGCAGCTGTTCGCCGCATTCGCAGCGCAGCGAGCCGAAGATGTCGCCAGTGGCGCACGACGAGTGGACGCGCACCATGACCGGCTCCCCGTCTTTCCACTCGCCTTTGGTCAGCACGATGTGCTCCAGACCGTTGGATTTTTGACGGAAGGCGGTCAGCATAAAGCTGCCGAATTTGGTCGGGAGGTGGACACGCTCGCCCTTTTCGACAATCGACTCTTGTCGGATGCGGTAGGCGATGAGGTCGCGTATGGTGATGATTTTGATGCCGAATTTGGCGGCAATTTCCTGCAGTTGGGGCATGCGGGCCATTGTGCCGTCTTCGTTCATGATTTCGATCAGGGCGGCGGCGGGTTGCAAACCGGCCAGGCGGGCCAAATCGACAGCGGCTTCGGTGTGTCCGGCACGGCGGAGCACCCCTTTCATCTTGGCAAACAGGGGGTTGATGTGGCCCGGACGTCCAAACGTGGCCGGCGTGGACGACGGGTCGGCCAGCGCGCGGATGGTGGCGGCGCGGTCTTCGGCCGAAACGCCGGTGGTGCAGCCTTCGAGTTTGTCAACCGTTACCGTGAAGGGCGTGCCCAACATCGAGGTGTTGTTGCTGACTTGAGGAGGCAGTTCGAGCTCGGCGCAGCGTTGCTCGGTGATGGGAACGCATAGCACACCGCGGCCGTTTTTGAGCATGAAGTTCACTTTTTCGGGCGTGATGTGTTCGGCGGCAACGATAAAGTCGCCTTCGTTTTCGCGGTCTTCGTCGTCAACGACAATCAGGAACTTTCCTTCTTTGAAATCGGCGACAGCCTCTTCTATGGTGTTCAGTTTCATACAGTCAGCAATTTTGAAGTGTTTGCGCCTGCAAAGGTACAATTTTTTGGCGGAATCAGGTCAATTCGTCGCGGTTTGTCCGTGTTTTTTTTTGCGGAGGCTGCCCATAAAGTTGAACAGCGTGCGGAAAAACTTGTAATCGGTCAGTTTCTTTTCGGTGGCCGCCAGGTAGGTGAGGATGATGCCGACCGGCAATAGGATGAACGAACTGAACCACATGCCGCCCTCGAGGCTCCAGATGCCCTCGCGCGCCATTTTGTAGCCGGTGTTGTCGATGATGTAGTAGGTGATGAACAGCAGCACCGAAGACACCAGCGGCCACCCGACACCGCCCTTGCGGATGATGGCTCCCAGCGGCGCTCCGATAAACAGGAAGATGAAGCAGGCGAAGGCCAGGGTGAAGCGCTTGAGGCGTTCGATGCCGTTGCGGCGCATTTCGGAATTGAGCCACAGGATGTCGTAGTATTTCTGCTCAACCTCGTTGCGGCTTACCTGGGCCAGTTGCTGGGCTTTGTGCGCCACCAGCAGCCGGTTGTTGACACTGAGTGCGGCATAGACCGAATCGGGGTGGAAGGCCCGTTTGCTTTCGTCGATTTCGCTGACTTCGTATTCCCGGAACCGTTCGGAGGCACCGGTATAGCAGTTCGACTTGAATTTGGTCACCTGGTCTTGGCAGAACGCTTCGGTCTGCCGGTTGATCGAATCGACGGTGGCTTGCAGCTGGTCGATGTTTTTGCTGACATACTGGGTCTCGAGAAAATCCGAACTCAGCATGTTGAAGTTGGCGTCGAAGTCGATGATGATCCGCTTATGCGAAAAACTTTCGTGGCGGAACGGAATGACCTCGTTGGAGTGGCGGATGCTCCGCGACTCTTCCTGCGTGCTTTCGAAGCTCTCGCCCGAATGCAGGTCCAGCACCAGGTTGCGCTTGTCGTCGGTCATGCGGAGCGTGCCGGTGTCGGCGATGAGGATGCTGGCATTGTTGAACCCGCGCGTGTAGTCGTAGATGACCACGCCGAGCAGCAGGTCGCCCCGTTTTTTCTCCACATAAATCTGGCGGTTTTCAATTCCGTCGTAAAACGAACCTTCGGGAATGTCGAGCTCGGGCGATTTCTGCCGGATCGAAAACAGCAGGGTCCACATCTTCACCTGACTTTTGGGCAGCACGTTGTCGGCAAAGAAAAAGCTGCCGACCGAAATCAGTCCGACCACAATGGTGAGGGGGGCCAATATCCGGAAGAGCGAAATGCCGGCCGCCTTCATGGCCAGCAGCTCTAACTTTTCGCCTAAGTTGCTGAATGTCATCAGCGAACCGATAAGCAGCGACAGCGGGAGCGCCATCGGAACCAGCGACAGGGCGGCGTAAAAGAAGAATTGCCCCAGGACGCCGATGCCGACCCCTTTGCCGACCAAATCATCGACATAACGGATGGAAAACTGCATCAGAAAAATGAAAACCGCGCCCAAAAAGGTGACGACAAAGGTTTTCAGAAACTTTGACAAAACGTAGCGGTCAATGTGTTTCAATCCTGCCATGGCGTGTTATCGGGCTAATTGGTCGGATGAGAATTCGCCCGGCAACAGGTCGGCGGCACTGTCGGCCTCCAGACATTGTCCGGCCCCGCACATGAGAATCCGGATGGGGGCGTGGTAGCGCAGTTCCATTTCGCGAAGCACCTGCCGGCATTCGCCGCAGGGAGTGACCGGTTGCAGGGTCTGCCGGCCGGCGTTTTTGGCGACAATGGCGATGCACTCCGGGCGCGAATCGGAATTGGCCGTGGCATACAGCAGCGCAACCCGTTCGGCGCAGACGCAGGCGGGGTAGGCGGCGTTTTCCTGATTCGAAGCCGAAAAGACACGGCCGTCTTCCATGCGGACGGCGGCGCCGACCTCAAAGTGCGAGTAGGGGGAATACGACTTGGCGGTAGCCTGTAGCGCTTGCCCGACCAGTTGCAGGTCTTGCGGCTGGCTGATATGGATAGGACGGATTGCCATGGACTTGTCGGTTGAATTTCGATGCAAACTTACACAAATTGTCAGAAATTTACAAGTCGCAACCACAAAGATGGGCGTTTTTTTTGTGCGCAATGAGGATTTTTTTATCTTTGCAGAGCAATGCATGAAACTGTTGGAATGAAAAGAATCCGCTCTGTTTTGTTTTTGATTGGCGTGGTGTGTGTGATGCCCGCTTTTGCGCAGTACGACGACTATATCAACCGTTACAGTGCCATTGCTGTCCGCGAAATGGCGGATTTTGGTATTCCGGCCAGCATTACCCTTGCCCAGGGCCTGCTCGAATCGGCCGCCGGAACCAGCGATCTGGCCGTCAAGGCCAATAACCACTTCGGCATCAAGTGCCACAACGACTGGACGGGGGCGACCATGCACCACGACGACGACCGTAACCAGGAGTGTTTCCGCAAATACGACAACGCCGAGGAGTCGTTTGTCGATCATTCGCAATTCTTAAAGTCGAAAGCCCGCTACGCCTTTTTGTTCGAATACGACCGGACCGACTACAAGTCGTGGGCGAAGGGGCTGAAGCAGGCCGGTTATGCCACCGACCCCAACTATGCCACCCGGCTGATTGATCTGATCGAAAAATACGATCTGCACCGTTTCGACACGGGGGCGGCCGCCGTGCCCGCCGCCTCGTCGGCCAAACCATCGGCCACCGAAGCCGACTACGACGGCCCGCGCCGCAACAGCTCGGGGCTCAAATATGTGCTGGCACGCAAGAACGACTCGTATTACGCCATCGGCAAACGCTACCATATCCCGTTCAACCTGATTTACCGCTACAACGATGTGGACAAGAACGGACGCCAGCCCAAAGAAGGCGAGGTGGTCTATCTGCAACGCAAACTCAAAAAAGCCAAATACGTCCCCTTTACCCATGTGGTCAACGCCGGCGAGTCGATGCATGACATCGCCCAACACTACGGCATCCGGATTCATGCGCTTTACGACATGAACAACATGCCCTATACGGCGGTACCCAAGGCGGGGCAAATGTTGAAACTGAAATAATTTAAATGGTATGGAAACATTGAGTAATGAAACACCGAAAGGGGATTCGAATGATTTGGACCTGATGCAGCTGGCGCAGATTGTGCTCAACTGGCTCAAAAAATACTTTTGGGCACCGCTGCTCTTTTTGCTCCGCTTTGTCGTGCGCCGCTGGTATATTTTCCTGGCTACCGCCGTCCTTTCGGTGGGTTGCACCTGGCTGTATTACCACTATGCCGCCGTTTATCGCGGCTACATCGTTTTCCAAAACAACGTGTGGCGCAGTAGCGACTTTATTCTGAAGATACAGCAGCTCAACCGTCAGAACGTGTTCGATATCAGCAAGTCGTTGGACCTTCCCTTGGAGGATGTGTGCGAAAAGCACGAGTTGCTGGCGCATTTCGTTTATGCGGGCGATTCGCTGCGTACCGCCTATTTTATTGATTACGGCGACGCCTATTACAAGCCGCACGAGTTTCCGATGTATCTGATGACCAGCCGCTTCTGCGTCGAAGTGCAGGCCTACAAGCGCGCCACCTTGCTTCAGTGGCAGGAGTCGCTCAGAAACTACCTGGAAAACGACCCGTATGTCGCCAACCTCAATCGCGAGCGTCTGGATTTGCTCAAAAAGGAACGCGAACAGATTTCGCAAGAGTTGGTGCTGCTCGACAGTTTGCGCCGTTTGGACTATTTTGACGCCAAGTCGGCATCGAAGGTCGCTTCGGCCGTGGTGGTCAACGAAGGCCCCGCACGCAACCTGTATCACGGCGAGATCCTGTCGCTCAACGAGCGCCTGCATCAAATCGACATGGTGCTCCAAGACGACCCCGGTGCCCTGACGCTCATCAGCCCCATGCACATCGACTACTGCCCGATCAACTACTGGCTGTTTTATGTGCCCGACGGTATTTTGTATTCCATATTGCTGACGTTGCTGGTGCTGCTGATTGTGGAGTACCGCAAACCAATCCTGGCGTTTATAAAAGGCGAGTAAAAGAGCTGTCTGCCGAATAACAAAACAGCCGTCTGCAATTACGCAGACGGCTGTTTTGTTTGGTGGAGCTGGAGGGGATTGAACCCTCGTCCAAACGGGGAAAAAATAAGTTTTCTACACGCTTATCCTTGACTTCATTGTCGGGGGGTGACAAGACCAAGGCCACCAATCGCCCCCTTAGCTTCCTTAAAATTTCATTGCAGCCCGAAAGCCGACTGCAACTAGTTTCGAATTGCCTGCACCTCCATGTTCGACGAGCCTCGAAACGACGGCTTCCGGGAGATGTCTCGTTTTAGCACCTTGTGCCGAAATAAAGCCAATCTACTGTACTTCGATTAGTCAGCGAGAGCAAAGTTGTTTTCGCCAGTTATAGGTTGAGGATCGAGATTTGAGAGCCCGTCCACAGCGCTCTGCGTGCTTGCTCATCCGTTCTGCCCGCTGTCAAAGCCAGTCAGCCCCAAATGAGAGTGCAAAAATAGACAATGTTTTGTGTCCGTGCAAATTTATTTTGCAACAGCCACCGAACGAACCTCGCGGATGACCGTGATCTTCACCTGTCCCGGGTAGGTCATTTCGTCTTGGATCTTCTTGGCGATTTCGCCCGAAAGTTTCTCGGTGTCGGCATCACTGATCTTGTCGGCACCTACAATGACGCGCAATTCGCGACCGGCCTGGATGGCGTAGGTCTTTTGCACGCCGGGGAAACTCATGGCCAGGTTCTCCAAGTCGTTGAGGCGTTT
>JAGCZK010000125.1 GCA_017960065.1 Paludibacteraceae bacterium | reverse complement strand
GACGGCAACGGAATCAACGATACGTGGGCCATCACCAACATCGAATACTACCCCGAAGCCGAGATCCGAATCTACGACCGTTTCCACAAGCAGCTGGTCGATTACAAGGGCGCCACGATGGGCGCGGGTTGGGATGGTCTCTACCGGGGCCACGATTGCGGTTCGGACGATTATTGGTACACGATTACGGATGAGTATTTCGGCACCTTGGCCGGCCACATTACATTGAAAAGATGATATTACTTCTTTTCCCTACGGTCACTTCGCGATCACCGCTATGGCGCAGGGCATTTTGCCTTCGACGACCTGGTAGGTGACGCGGTCGTAGCCGGCATCTTGGAAGAACGCTTTGTATGAATCCAAATCAAACTGCTTTTTGAAATGCGCTCCGGCCTTTTCAAACAGTCGGACGACAAAACTTTCCTTGCCGTCAACTTGAATGTTGATATAGGTAGGTATAATCACCTTGCCGCCCGGTTTGCACACTCTGACGAGCTCGTCCACCACCGCCACCGGATTGTCGAGCAGGTGAATGACATTGCCTGCCACAACCTTGTCAAAACTATCGTCGGGATATGCGATGAATGTCATATCGAGCGTACGGACTTCGACATTGGAAAAATCCTTCAGTTTTCTGGCCGCCTGTTTCAACATCTTTTCAGAACAATCTGTGGCCGTCAGGTGTTTGCATTGGGGCGCCACATAAACACTGATGGCTCCCGTGCCACAAGCACACTCGAGCACCTCGTCGGCCACACCGACCAAACCGGCCACCGCCTTGCCCATATTGACATACACCTGCCGATTGTACAGGTTCTCAAACAAATCGTAAAATATAGCAACTTTATCCCAAAACATTGTGCGTATGATTCTGATATCGTGTATCTTTGTGGCAGAAGCAAGGCATACCTACCCAAGTAATTCATACTCCAAATATACATAATAAAACCTTATGGTGTTTGGGTAAACCGTAGAAAATTACGAAAAGAAAAACACCTCCCCGCCGCAGGTTTATCGAGGCAAAAATTTGTAATTTCGGAATATTTTGGGTAACCAACAGCTCGGTCAAGTCACAGTTTGACTTTTTTGCAGCCAACGTCAAGCCCGAAGATATTGAAAAGGATATTATGAAATATCTGTAGGGGCGTCCTCGATATCGTAGAGCGGATTTTTCTTCCAAAGCAGCAGCTGGCGCAGAATCTCTTCGGCGCGGGCGAAGCCTTCTTCCGACGAAGCGCGGACTTCGATGCGGTCGGGATACATGCGGATAGTACAAGCCCCCTGCGGCAGGCTGCTGTCGCCATAGAAGGCGATGTAATTGCCCTTTTCGGGAAGGAACGTATTGGCTTTGAGCTTTTTATGGAACTTGGTAATCCAAAACTTCTGCAAGCTGAGCACCGTATGCTTGGCGCCGGGCGTGTCGTCGGGATAGAGCCAGGTCTTACGCGATAGCACAAAACTGCCGTCCTTGGGCGTCATCTGACGCGGCGACGGAGACAAGACCTGCGCCTGGCAAAGCGCAAAGGCCGACACGGCAAACAAAAGACACAAAAAACGTTTCATAAGCGTATCAATTAAATCCACAACGCCCGCCGCGGCACTGTCGGTCGCAATCGAGCGAAAACCCGATTTTGACCCCTACCGACAGCGGATGTACCCGCGACACTTTTTCGGAAGCGAACAAACCGTTGTAATACTTGGCAAACAGGTGTTGGTCGTTGGCCTTCACAATCGACAGCACCCCACCCGACACATACAGGCCGAAATAAAACGGCAGCGAGCCGCGCTTGCTGTAATGGAAGCCCAAATCGGTGAACAGCGACAGGCCGACACTGCCGAAAGGCAGACGGTGTGCCGCCTTGTCGGTCGTATAGACCCGCATGCCCAGCGACTCGTCTTCGGCCACTTCCTGATGGGTGGTCGGATAGTAGGCACGCGTTTCGAGCGTACCGGTGGAGATTTCAAAATCGTTGTTAATCGGCACATACAGCGCCGCACCGGCATCCCAGGCAAAACTCAGCGTACGGCTGACCGGGCGTTGCAGGCAGATACCGACCGGCACCTCCAGGGCAAACACACTCTCCTTTTCGGTCCAGTCGGTATAGTACACCCGGCGGTCGTAGGCCTCGGTATAGGCCACATCGACATCGGTGCAGTTGATCACCGCCTTCGAACGGGCGGTACTCAACCCCAATCCCAACCGGATACCGGCGGTTTTATTGAAGAAATAGCGGTACGAAACGTCGAGCGTCACCCCCGCACCCATCGAGCGGCGGGCGTCTTGTGGCTCAAACAGCAGGGTCTGCAAGCCGCCGCCCAAATCAAAATGCACGAAACTTCCCTGCCCCTGCGCCCATAGCAGCAAGGGTTGGAAACAACAGAGGAAAAGCAGCAACTTTTTCATCGCAAGTGGTGTTTGTCAAAGCGAATTTACGAAAAATCCGGAAAACCGCCAAAATCATTCGCCGGAATGTGACTTCGCCACCCGCGCAACTGCCAGAATACTGATTTCGTAGAGCAGATAGACCGGCAGTCCGACCATCAGCAGGGTGAAGACATCCGCCGTCGGCGTGATGATGGCCGCCAAAATCAGCACCGCCACGATGGCGTGCCGGCGATAACGGCGCATCAGCTCGGGCGAAAGCAGGCCCCACTTGGCCAAGAGGGCACTCACCACCGGCATCTGGAACAGGATTCCCATAACCAGGCAGAGCGTTGAAAGCAGCGACAGGTACGACGCGACGGTGATGGTGTTGATCACTTCGGCCGACACCTGATAGGCCGACAAAAAGAGGAATGCACACGGAAAAACAATGAAATAACTGACCAGCAGCCCGCAACAGAAGCAGCAGTAGGCCCAGGCCACCGAGCGGACCACCACCCGGCGCTCGCTTCGGTACAGGGCCGGGGCGATAAAGCCGTACAGCACCCACAGCAGATAAGGCATCGCTGCGCACACCCCCACCACAAAAGCCACCTGCAGGTGCAGGGTGAACTGGCGGGTAATCTCGGTATTAATCAGCTGCACCGGGCTGAACTCAAACGCCACCAGGTGCGACAGCAGCCGGTACGTCGGGAAATCGGCCCGATTGGGGTAAAAGACCAAGTCGAACAGCGGTTGTTTGGCCACAAACGCCACCACCGCCGCCCCCAGGGCCACGAGCAGCATCCGCACGAGACAGCTGCGCAGCGCGTCGAGGTGGTCCCAAAAGCTCAGCGAATCACTGTCATTTCGCTCCATCGGCGGAGTCGTCCTGCTTTTGCCCTTCGTTTTTGGCATCACCGGCCGATTCGGTACCGCTAAGGCCTTCTTTGAAACTCTTGACCCCTTTGCCCAGGCCACGCATCAGTTCGGGAATTTTTTTACCGCCGAACAACAGCAGAATCACCAATGCGATGAGCAGAATCTCGGGAATGCCCACACTGCCCAAAAACAACAACGTCATTTTCATATCCTTAAGTTAATTTCATTTACGCATATCCGCTACAAACGATTGGATAACCGGCCACCCGGCTTGCGGGTCGTCGATGTCGCGCAGGCGTTTTTCGAGCGGGCACCAGTCGGTTTTGTCGCGGTTGTCGATGTGGTCGATTTCGGTATCGAAGACCACCCACACCCCATGGTCGCGCAAAATGCGCAGGGCCGGCGTGGTAATCGCATGGGTGCGCAACGCCTTGACGCCGCTCAAGACCATCAGCATGGCGGCCCCCCGGCCGACCACTTTATCGGACATTTCGGCCGCCTGCAGTTTTTGCGGCGAGCCGGTATAAAGGTCGTACAAGTCGAACACCCCGCGCTGCCAGTACTGGTCGATACTGCCGTCTTCGTGACGGACAACACACGAGCAGTTGGACTCGTCGAGGCGGCGGACCAACACGGCCAAACGCGCCGCCACGCCCAACTGGGCGCCATCCTGACGGATGGTCTCGACAAACTTGTCGATGCGGCGCATTTCCTTCGAAATGTCGATGCGCTGGGGGCAGGGTTCGAGGCAGGCGCCACAGCCCACGCAATGGTCGGCCTGACGCAAACGCGGCACGCTGCGGTCGTACCCGACCAAAAAGCGCTGGCGCGCCTCGCGGTACTCGGGAGCCTGCCGGTCGGTCTGCACCTGCCCTTCGTTGAGGCAGCGGTTGTAATGGTCAAAAATGCCCGGAATGTCGAGTCCGTAGGGACAGGGCATGCAATACTGGCACTGGTTGCAGGGCACCATTGGGTAGTTGACAAAAATCTGCGCCACCTGCTTGAGCAGCGCCTTGTCGTCGTCGGTCACCGGGTGCAGGGGCGAATACGTCTTGAGATTGTCTTGCAAGTGCTCCATGTAGGTCATGCCGCTCAACACCGTCAGGATGCGCTCGGGCGAACCGGCAAAGCGGAAGGCCCACGAGGCCACGCTCTGTCCGGGGGCACGGCTTTGGAGCAACTCGGTCGAATGGGCGTTGAGGCTGGCCAGACGGCCGCCGGCCAACGGTTCCATCACAAAGGCGGGAATTCCCAGCTCGTCGAGTTTGGAGTACAGGTATTCGGCCTGTCCGAAACTCCAATCGACATAATTGAGTTGAATCAGCACAAAGTCCCAATGCACCTGGTCGTGCAGCGAAAGCATGTAATCATAAATGCGCAAATCGCCGTGGAACGAAAATCCCAGATGGCGGATCTTGCCTTTTTCGCGCTCTTGCAGCAAAAAGTCGAGGACCCCGTTGTCGAAGTAGCGCTCGTAGAGGAGCTTCATCGGGTCGCCCCCACCGCCCACGTTGTGCAGCAGGTAGTAGTCGATGTAATCGGTCTGCAACTCGCGGAACGAGTCGTGGTACATCTGAATCGAGGCCTCGCGCGAATGGTCGCCGAAGTTCGAGAGCTTGGTCGAGAGAAAATAACGGCTGCGCGGATGACGGCTCAAGGCCTTGCCCATCGCCCCTTCCGAACGGCCCTGACAATAGGCGGGCGACGTGTCGAAGAGATTC
>JAGCZK010000014.1 GCA_017960065.1 Paludibacteraceae bacterium | reverse complement strand
TTTGCTGGTGCCGGTGGTGCTGCTGATTTTTGTCAAACCGCGCTTTCAGCCCGAAGTGATTAAAGAAGAGCCCCGCATCGATTTGTGGATGACCGCCGTGGAAGTTATCTCCGAGCGTCCGGTTTTCGGCTATGGCGTTTGCCGGGCCGAAGACACCTACCGCAAACTGTTGTTTGAAAAAGGCATTGTGGACAAATACCCGTGCTTCGAAGTGGTGCGCGAAAAAGGACGGTTGCTCGACACCCACAACCAGTACCTTCAGACCACGCTCGACTTTGGCGTGGCCGGCCTGCTTTTGCTACTGGCCATCTACCTGTTGCCGGTGTTTGCCGTTCGGAAAGAAAATCGGATTTGGGTGGGCATGCTCGTGGTCTTGTGCATGTTCCAGAGCGCGTTCGACATGTTCCTGACCGGCCAGTTTTCGATGCTGTTCATGAGCTTGATGACCGTTGCCCTGCATCCCGACATTACAGCCCCGCTACCCGTTGCCAAAACGGATGATTGACGGCCGTATGCCAGGCATGCGCCGCCATCGGAAGCTTGCCCCCGCTTTTTTGGTATAACCGCTGTGGATTCAGGTCAAACGCAAACCCCAGCGCCTCTTCGGCCGTCGGATAGAGCCAGCCGCACCCGAACTGCCGCGGAAGGGTGGCAAAGATAACGTCTTCATTTTCGCCCGTATAATCGTCGGAGAGTTGTTGGCGATAGTCGCTACAAAAACGCTGAAACGCCTGCACGCGGCGCAGCGAAAACCCGCCGTTCCCCACCCGGTCGAGCCGCTGGTAACGATACAGTTTGTGCTTGGGGCCAAACACACGCCCCACCCCCCATTGAACGGCGGCCAGCATTTTGCCGAAAACCCCGTGACGCGACACCCAAGGTGCGCCGACATAGTCGTAGCCGGCCTGCACAAACGCGTCGAGGCCATCGAAAAAGACATAGACGTCCGACTGGCAGATGAGCAGGTAGTCGTAGTCGGCAAACCGCGCATAAAAACCGGCATCGGTCATCAGGCGGTTGTAGCCCGCAATCCCTTCGAAAAACCGGTCGTCGAAACGCTCCACGGCATCGAACGCGAAACGGGAGGTCCATGCCGTCGCGTCGAGGCCCTCGGGGGCAACCAGCGCCACCGGGTACTTTTGCCCGAAACAGCGGAACAGACTCTCGAGCGACTTTGCTTCGTGCGCCTCGATAAAGGGCCGGTACACCGGAACGACCACCACCAGTTTTTTATTCTGCATCGTATGTGTCATAATGGCGTAAGGGGCGTACCCGTTTCTTTATGGTTAACAACAGCTGGCGGATGTCCAGCGGAAATTCTGTGGCAAACTGCTCCATCCGTTGCCGGATCAGGTCTTCGGGGGCCTTGCACCGGATGAGCAGGCGGCAATAATTGTACAGGTTATAGGCGCGGCTTTTGCGAATTTCGGGCGCGTCTGGCATCGAAACCGCCGCCGGCAGGTGTCCGGCCCACTTGCGGTAAAAAACTTCGGCATAGCGCACCCAAGTGGTGTTGTAGGCCCCGCGGGAAAAATGCACCAGGTCCATTTGTGCACTGACCAGGTTGACCAGACCGCTTTGGAACACCGAAAGCGAAAAATCCAGGTCGTAAAAGTGAAAGCCGTCGAAGGTCGCCTCGTCGAAAGGATGCGCCTGCCAAACTTCTTTGCGGCAGGCCAGAAAAACACCGTCGAGCACCACCACCGGCGACTCGGTTTCGCCCTCCGGCTGCTGAAAATACGGGTAGCGGTGCTCCCCGTCTTGCTGGGTGAGGTGCATCCGGCGGTAAGACGGACCACTGTCGGCCCATCCCGAAGGGAGCCGGTTGAGCAAATTGGCGCCAGCCACGCCGACAACCCCCACTTCGGGCCGGGCCAGCAGCGCCGCCAGACGCTCGCCCCAACCCGGGGTTTCGAAGGCCACGTCTTCGTGTACAAAACAAAGGAGGTCGCCTTTGGCCTGCGCCGCCAGCTGGTTATAAACGCTGCAAATCCCCTCGCCCGTTGCCCGGTTGTCGCGCACCAGCAACTCGAACCCGACACCGACCGTTTGGCCGAGGTTGTGCTCGAGCGCCGCCACTTGCTGCGGCCGAATGCTGCAAACGAGGATGGAGATCATACGATTTTTTGGTATAGTTGTTGCAGGTTTTTGGCAATTTCCTCATCGGTAAACCGCCCGGCCCAAACCAGGCCGCTACGGACCATCCGCTCACGCAGGCTGCTGTCGGACAGCACCCGGTCGATGGCTTCGCCCATGGCCTCGCCGTCGTCGTAGGGGACGTAGAGGCTGTCGGGACCCCCCGTTTCGCGGAAGCAGCTTCCGGTAGAGGTAATCACTGGCGTA
>JAGCZK010000124.1 GCA_017960065.1 Paludibacteraceae bacterium | reverse complement strand
TCCTGCCTGGGATCGGCCGGCTTTCGCTGACCGGCGACGGGCACCTGCTTTTCCATGCCGACGCATACAACCGCCTGCTGGCCGAGTCCTTCGGACTGAACCCGGTTTTGTGCCCGGCGCTGGCTTCTTCCGCCAAAGCGTCCGAACCGCAAACGGCCCCGCAGGCACCAGCCTGCCCGACCGAAGGGGAAGTCACCGGACCGAAAATCATTCCGATGGAGCGTTGGCGCCGCCTGTCGGTCACCGTGGCCGCCGCAGCCGCTGTATTGCTGATGCTGTGCCTGCCCCTGCCGATGGGCAACGGCGACCAGCAATGGATGCAACAGGCTTCGGCCATTCCGCTACCGCGCCTCGAGCCCGAAAATGTGGTCGAAGCCACGCTTGCCGACGCCATCGTAGCCGAAGAGGAGGAAGAACTCGGAGAGGAAACGCCCTACCATCTGATTATCGGCAGTTTCAGAACCCAACACAAAGCCTTGCAGTTCATCAAGTCGGTTCCGCCCGAACTGCAACCTTATATTTTATATAGCGACCAGCGTTACCGCATCGCCGTCGCCGCTTTCGCCACCGAAGACGAAGGCGAAACCTTCCTGCAGCAATTCATCATCGCCCGCCCCGACTACCACGACGCCTGGGTGCTGGCTTTCCAAAATCCATAACACATGGCCCGTAAAATTCTCATCACCGGCGCAGCCGGCTTCATCGGTTCTCACGTCATCCGTCTGTTTGTCAACAAATATCCCGACTACGACTGTTACAACCTCGATGCGCTGACCTACGCCGGCAACCTGGAGAATGTGGCCGACCTGGCCGACAAGCCCAACTACCATTTCATCAAGGGCGACATCACCGACACGGCCTTTATCGAACAGATTTTCCAACAATACCGTTTCGACGGGGTGATTCACCTGGCCGCCGAATCGCATGTGGACCGCTCGATTACCGACCCGCTGGCCTTCATCCGCACCAACGTGCTCGGCACGGCCAACCTGCTCAACGCCGCCAAAAACCTGTGGAAGGACGACATGGAAGGCAAACGGTTCTACCACGTTTCGACCGACGAAGTGTACGGCTCGCTAGGAAAAGAAGGCTATTTCACCGAAAAGACCGCTTACGACCCGCGCAGCCCCTATTCGGCTTCGAAAGCCAGTTCCGACCACTTTGTGCGCGCCTATTTCCACACCTACGGCCTGCCCGTGGTCATTTCGAACTGCTCGAACAACTACGGTTCGCACCACTTTCCCGAAAAGCTGATTCCGCTGGCCATCAACAACATCAAGCACAACAAGCCCATTCCTATCTACGGCAAGGGCGCCAACGTGCGCGACTGGCTGTGGGTCGATGACCACGCACGCGCCATCGACACCATCTTCCACAACGGCAAGACCGGCGAAACCTACAACATCGGCGGACACAACGAATGGACCAACCTCGACCTCATCCGCCTGCTTTGCCAGATTATGGACCGCAAGCTGGGCCGCGAGGCGGGGACGTCCGAAAAACTCATCACCTTTGTGAGCGACCGCGCCGGCCACGACCTGCGCTACGCCATCGACCCCACCAAGCTGCGCAACGACTTGGGATGGGAACCTTCGCTGCAATTCGCCGAAGGCCTCGAAAAAACCGTCGACTGGTACCTCAACAACGAAGCGTGGCTCGACTACGTCACCTCCGGCAACTAACAGTGCTATTATGACAAGCAATACGGTCACCGATAGGTTTATCCGCTACACCGCTTTCGAAACCACTTCGAGCGAGACCAGCGGCACGCACCCCAGCACTCCCGGCCAATGGGAGCTGGCGCGCCACCTGCAGGCCGAGCTTGCCTCTATCGGCCTATGCGACATCCACTTGTCGGAGCATTGCTACCTGTACGCCCGCCTGCCGGGCAACAGCCCCCGACCCCTGCCGGCCGTCGGCTTCATCGCCCACCTCGACACCAGCCCCGAAGTCTCG
>JAGCZK010000013.1 GCA_017960065.1 Paludibacteraceae bacterium | reverse complement strand
TCAAGAAGAGCATCCTGACCAACGACGCCATCGGTGCCGTGGAGGTCGAAATTGTGGACGGTCTGCAAAACATCTTGCCAGCCGGCACCAACCGCCTGACGCAAAACACCTATTCGACGCTGGTCGATGCCTACAAGCGCACTGAGTTGGTCGAAGAAGCCAACCTGGCCCTTTTCCGCATGGAGTCCATTATGGTCGATCGTGCCGAACCGAGCGAGTCGCTGCGTGTCAACACCGTTTGGAACTACGGTCTCGACAAAGTCAACTTCCTGCTGTCGTCGGCTCAGCTCGACACCTTCCGTTTCGGTGGCGAAATCCAAGCCGAAACCGAATCGAAAGGCGTTCGCGGAGCGCTTTTGGCCCACTCTTCCTTCAGCCTGGCCAAGGCCGCTTCCAAAACCTGGTACTTTGTGGCCGAGGTGGCCCAGGACACAGTGGCCGTACGCGCATTGATGGATTTCATCGGCAAAACCAAGGACATTCCGGCCGTGATCGAGGCCGAGGTGGCCAAGGGCACCCAAACCCTGCTGGGCATCGTCGGACAAGTCGACGGCATCCAGGAAACGGCCGATGAGCACGACATGGCCCGTCATTTCGCAAATGCGCTTTTCAACACTATGCGCGGCGGTTTCTATTGCGACAACTACCAGATTGTCAGCGCCGCCTTCGCCAAGCATGTGGGCATCTTCAACAAGGCACTGGCTGCCAAGCACGAGGCGTTCCTCAAGGCGTTGCCCGCGCAGATTTCGTACCGCGAACTCGAAAGCGCCGTGCTCGGACAAAACGACAAGCAACTGTACCGCTTGTTCCAAGAATACCTGCCCTTGACCTTCGGCCGTCGTCACGGCGACCCGTCGCGTCCCTGGAACCTCTTCAACATCAAGGTTAACGACGCCAACGGCAACAAGCTGATTTCGTATCAGGGCAACTGGCGCGACATTTTCCAAAACTGGGAGGCGCTGTCGCTGTCGTATCCGGCCTATATCAACGGCATCATCGCCAAATTCCTCAACGCCACGACCGTTGACGGTTACAACCCCTACAAGGTGACCAGCGAAGGCATCGACTGGGAGGTGATTGTACCCGACGACCCCTGGTCCAACATCGGCTACTGGGGCGACCACCAGATGATTTACCTGCTCAAGCTCATGGAGCTGTCGCGCAAGTATTATCCCGCTTCGCTCGAATCGTTCCTCAACAACGAAATGTTTGCCTACGCCAACGTTCCGTATCGTCTGAAGACCTACAAGGAAATCGTGGCCAACCCCAAAGATTCGATTTATTTCGAAGACAAACTTCACAACGCCATCTTCGCCAAATTGCCGAAATACGGTTCCGATGCCCGTCTGGTGTTGGGCAAGGACGACCAACCGGTGTTGGCCACCTTTACCGAAAAGATTTTGGTCACCCTGCTGGCCAAATTGAGCAACTTCGTTCCCGAAGGCGGTATCTGGATGAATACCCTGCGTCCCGAATGGAACGACGCCAACAATGCCTTGGTAGGCTTCGGCGCTTCGATGGTGACGCTCTATTACATGCGTCGTTTCGTCGCCTTTGTCGAGCAGCTCTATGCCGACTCCAAATTGGGCGAATTCCAGGTTTCGGCTGAAATGGCCGAGTTCTTCGCAGCGATGTCGCAAGCGTTTGAGGACTCGAAAGCTCAGGTGTCGAAAGGCTTCACCGACAAGACCCGCCGCGTAGTCATCGATGCGGTCGGTACGGCGGCCGAAAAATACCGCGAACGTGTCTATAAGGCCTTCTCGGGCAAGAAAAAGACGATTGGCAAAGCCGAATTGCTCCAATTCTGCCAAACCGTGTTGGCCTACCTCGACGAATCGCTCAAAGCCAACAAGCGCGCCGACGGCATGTACCATGCCTACAACCTCGTTTCGTTCGGCAAATCGACGGTTTCGGTCAGCTACCTCTACGAAATGCTCGAAGGTCAGGTGGCGGTGCTCACCTCGTTGCAGCTGACGGCCGCTGAAGCCGCCGACTTGCTCGATGCGTTGCGTGCCAGCGCCTTGTATCGCGCCGACCAGAACAGCTATATCCTGTATCCGGCCAAACGTCTGGCCACCTTCCTCGAAAAGAACAACATTCCGGCCGAAGACGCCAAATTGCCGGCGGTTCAGTCGGTGTTGAAATCGGCTGGTGACCAGATTATCACCAAAGACCTGCACGGCCAGTTGCACTTCAACGCCGGCTTCAACAACGCCGACTTCCTGGCAGCCGCTCTCGACAAACTGCCGAAGCCCGTACCTGCCGCCGATCGTCAGGCCTTGCTCGATCTGTACGAGCGGATGTTCAACCACAAGGCCTTTACGGGTCGTAGCGGCACCTTCTACAAGTACGAAGGTTTGGGCTGTATCTACTGGCACATGGTGTCGAAATTGCTGCTGGCCGTGGGCGAGAACATCCAGAAGGCGGTCGAAGAAAACGCTCCCGCCAAAGACATCGAACGCCTGAAAGCGCACTATTACGCCATCAAAGACGGCATCGGAGCGCACAAGTCGCCCGAGGTTTACGGCTCGTTCCCCTTCGATCCGTATTCGCACACGCCCTCGATGGCCGGTGTACAGCAACCGGGCATGACGGGTCAGGTCAAAGAAGACATCATCAACCGCTTCTTCGAACTGGGCATTTATGTCAAGGGCGGTGTCTTGAGCATCAAGACCGACATGCTCCGCGACAGCGAGTTTATGGACGGAAAGTCCATCAAGTTCACGTATTGTTCCATCCCGTTCGAGTATGTCAAAGACGGGGGCAAGGGCATCGAAATTGTGCGTGAGGGCAAGACCGAGAAAGTGGCCGGTCTGCAACTGAACCCGGCTCAGAGCGAGGCGGTCTTCAACCGTGACCAAAGCATTAAACAAATAATTGTACACCTATGATGAGATTCCGATCCTTGCTGCTTGTTCCCGTGTTGGCCATGGGGCTGGTGGCGTGTCAACAGCAAAAGCAGAAAGAGGCATATACCGAAGAGGTGGAGGCCTTGTTGTCGAAAATGACCCTGAGGGAGAAAATCGGCCAACTCAACTTGCTTGATGGCAGTTGGCAGGCCGAACGCCTCGAAAACGACATCCGCGACGGACAAGTGGGTTCGGTGCTCAACTGTTCGGGCGAAATGGCCAACCGCTTGCAGCGCGTGGCCGTTGAAGAGTCGGAGTTGGGCATTCCTTTGCTCTTTGGCCGCGATGTGATTCATGGCTACAAGACCATCTTCCCGATTCCTCTGGGCCAGGCGGCTTCGTTCAACGACGAGTTGGTCGAAGCGGCGTCGCGCATCGCCGCTGTTGAAGCTACGGCCGACGGTATCCGTCATACCTACACGCCGATGATCGACGTTACCCGCGACCCGCGTTGGGGCCGTATTGCCGAGAGCTTGGGCGAGGACGCTTATCTGACCTCGCGCCTGGGGGTGGCCATGATCAAGGGCCTGCAAGGCGAGGAGTTGAATGCTCCGACGTCGTTGGCCGCTTGTGCCAAACATTTTGCCGCCTACGGCATGTCGCAGGGCGGTCGCGACTACAACATCGCCGACATTTCGCAAGAGACGCTGCACGACTACATCCTGCCTCCGTTTAAGGCGGCCGCCGATGCCGGCTGTGCCACATTCATGACCAGTTTTAACGAAATCAACGGTATGCCGGCCTCGGCCAACAAGTACCTGTTCAACGACCTGTTGCGCGGGGAGTGGGGCTGGAACGGCATGGTGGTCAGCGACTATTATTCGATTGAGCAGCTCAAGGTGCAGGCTTTCTGCGAAACCTTGGACGAGGCCGCCATTCATTCGATCAATGCCGGGGTGGATCTCGACATGATGAGCCATGTCTATTGGCCTTTACTCGAGGAGTTGGTCAAAACCGGCAAGGTGAAGGAATCGGTGCTCGACAATGCCGTGCGCAATGTGCTGCGCCTCAAATTCCAACTCGGATTGTTCGAAAACCCGTATTGCGACACGACCCGTACGGCCGTCTTCTATGCCCAGGACCACCTCGAAACGGCCAAGCGTCTGGCCACCGAAAGTGTGGTGCTGCTCAAGAACGAAGAGCAGGTGCTGCCTTTGACCGACAATGTGCAGTCCATTGCCGTCATCGGTCCGATGGCCAATGCCCCGGTCGAGCAGTTGGGTACCTGGTGCTTCGATGCCGAACCCAGCCACTGTGTCACGCCGCTCAGAGCCCTTACCGCAGAGTGTGGCGAGCGCGTAAAAGTGAACTATGCCGCCGGCTTGGCCTATAGCCGCGACGAGAGCGAAACCGAAATTGCCGCCGCAGTGGCCGCTGCACGCCGTTCCGACGTGGTGTTGCTGTTTGTCGGCGAGGAAGCCATCCTTTCGGGCGAGGCCAAGTGCCGTGCCGATTTGTCGTTGCCCGGTGCCCAGTCCAAACTCATCGATGAGGTAGCCAAGTCGGGCAAGCCTATGGTGCTGGTGGTGATGGCCGGTCGTCCGTTGACCATTGGTGCCGAAATTGACAAATGCGACGGCGTGCTGTATGCTTTCCACGGAGGTACGATGGCCGGTCCCGCTTTGTCCGACCTGATTTTCGGCCGTGTCAACCCGTCGGGCAAATTGCCGGTAACCTTCCCCAAAATGGTGGGTCAGGTGCCTATCTATTACAACCAGAAACTGACAGGCCGTCCGGCGGGCGACGACGCCGTATTGCTCAAAGACATTCCGGTGGAGGCCAAACAAACTTCGTTGGGCTTTTCGAGCTATTGGCTCGAGGTGGGTTACAAGCCTCTCTATCCGTTTGGCTATGGTTTGTCTTATACCACCTTTGAGTACAACAAGATCCAAGTGTCGAATCCGGTGCTGAGCAAGAATGGCAGCATCGAGGTGTGGTGCGAAGTGAAGAACACGGGCACGCGCGAGGGTCAGGAAGTGGTCCAACTCTATGTGCAAGACGTGGCCGGATCTTCGACCCGTCCCTGTCGCGAGCTGAAGGGCTTCCAGAAAGTGACCATTGCTCCGGGCGAGACGCAGACCGTGTCGTTTACCATTACGCCCGACATGCTGGCCTTCTACCACGCTGCCGACGGCAAATCGTATGCCGAGCCGGGCTCTTTCAATGTTTGGATCGCCTCTTCGAGCGACACCGGACTGGAAAGCCATTTCATGTTGGAGGAATAAGCCCGGCAACGAAACGTTAAAAAACTTACCAAAACGCCGTACAATTGCTTGTACGGCGTTTTTGACGTAACAGGGGGCTCTTTGTGATGTAGTCGGGCGAAATTTTTAGGCGGTTTCAAATTTGGAAAGGGGGTAGGTCTCTCCTATTTTTGCAGGACCAACCAAAAATCAAAGAACCATGAAAAGAACCCTTCTCTCCTTAGGGCTGTTCTGCATAGCCCTGATTCAAACGCATGCAGCCTACGAACTGGTGTGGGCCGACGAGTTTGAATGCGACAATCTGAACACGACGACCTGGACCTACGAAACCGGCACCGGTAACTGGGGCTGGGGCAATGGCGAATCGCAGTATTACACCTCCCGTCCCGACAACGTGAAGGTCGAAGACGGCAAATTGGTGATTACCGCCAAACGCGAAAGCTACAACGGGTCGGATTTCACTTCCGCACGTATCAAAACCCAAGGCAAGGTGCAGTGCAAGTACGGCCGTATCGAGGCCTTGATCAAAGTGCCCCAGGGCAAGGCCGGTGTGTGGCCCGCCTTCTGGATGCTGGGTACCGCCCGAGGAGGCGCCTGGCCCTATTGCGGCGAATTTGACATCATGGAAGTGATGTGTACCGGCGATGCCACGACCTGGCGCAAAACCCTGAACACTTACCACTGGAACAACAATGGTATCAACGGAGGCTATCAGAATGTCAATTACGGACAGAGCTACACCTATAGCGAAAACCTTTCCAACGGATTCCATGTTTATGGTATGGAGTGGACACCGACCCAAGTGCGCGGCTATTTCAAGGCGACGCCTACCTCGCAAGAGATTACGGTATGTACTATGAGCAATGGCGATGCCACCAACGAGTCGAACGGCCGTTATGCGTTTGTCGGCTACGAAGCCTACATGATTTTGAACGTGGCCCTCGGTGGCAGCTATGTGAGTTATAACGTGGCCGAAGACTTCCAATCCGGGCAGATGCTGGTGGATTGGATCCGTATCTACCAAGACCGCACGACTTATCCCGGCTCTATCCTGAACAGCAACACTGCCGAATGTTCGGGAGGGGATGCCAACGAGCCCGACACTGATTGCGATAACCCGTTCCGCACCTATACGGCCCAACGTAATGTGGTGAACGAAGGGGGCAATTGGAACGAAGTTGGAGGACTTTCCGCTTACAATGGAACGACCCTTACGGTGAATGCCAACGGCAATTATGCGAATTTGTATGCCGTTTATTCGGGAATGGCCAAAACCCTGAAGTCGAACACCCAATACCGGCTGTCCGGCACCATTACGGCAACGAAGGCTTCGACCGTGAGCCTGTACATCGAATCGAAGAACGACAACACCAACCAGCTGTTCAAGAACAATACGCTGGCCTTGACGGCCAATACGGCCCGAAACTTTAGTGTTACGGCAACCCCCGAACAACTGCTGACCTCGCCCGATGTGGTGTTGTCGGTCGATAACGGGCCGGCCAACACGACCTATACCATCACCAATGTCCGACTGGCACCCGTCAGCTGCCCCTCTGCCGTAAACGAGGCATCGGCAGCGGTACCAGAGATTTCGGTTTATCCGAATCCGGCTTCCGATCGAGTCCGTCTCAGCGGCGATCAGGAAATCCGGTCGCTGAAAGTCGTTTCGATGAACGGCGGCGTATTGCCGGTGCCCTATTCGGCCGATACCCGCGAAGTGGAGGTGGCCGGCCTGACCCCGGGCATCTATTTCCTGCGTGTGGAATTCCTTGGTGGAGCGACCCAAACGGTGAAGTTCATCAAAAAATAAATTTGTCCCGTCGGTTAATTTGTAAACTTTTAATCAAAGCCGGACTGCAGCACTTAACGGGCTGATTTGACCGCACAGCGATAAAATGTAAAGGAGGATGGTACATTCATCCTCCTTTTTTTGTAACTTTGTTTTTTGTAAACAACTTAGCAAAATATGGTACGCAAATTCGATTTCCTCGTTATCGGCAGTGGCATTGCCGGCATGAGTTTCGCCCTCAAAGTGGCCGACAAGGGCAAGGTAGGCATTCTCTGCAAAAGCCAGCTGGTAGAGTCAAACACCAATCTGGCGCAGGGGGGAGTGGCCTCGGTCACCTCGCCGATCGATGATTTCGAAAAACATATACAGGACACGCTCATTGCCGGCGACGGCGCGTGCGATGAGGCGGCGGTGCGCAAAGTGGTCACCGAGGCGCCGGCGCAGATTGCCGAATTGGTGAAGTGGGGGGTCGATTTCGACCGCAATGAGAAAAACGAGTTCGACCTGCACAAAGAGGGCGGACACTCCGAGTTCCGCATTTTGCACCACAAGGATTCGACGGGAGCCGAAATCCAGCGGGCCCTGATGGAGCGCATCAAGGCGCACCCCAACATCGAGATTTTTGAGGGCTGTTTTGCCATCGACCTGATTACCCAACACCATTTGGGATGGGATGTGAAGCACACCACTCCGGGCATCGAGTGCTACGGCGTGTATGTGCTGAACCCCAATACGCGCCATGTGCACACTTTTTTGTCGAAAGTGACGCTGATGGCCACCGGTGGTATCGGCCAGATTTACGAATCGACCACCAACCCGCCCATTGCCACGGGCGATGGTATCGCCATGGTCTATCGGGCCAAAGGCCTGGTCAAAGACATGGAGTTCGTGCAGTTTCACCCGACGTCGCTCTATAATCCCGGCGAGCGCCCCTCCTTCCTGATTACCGAGGCGATGCGCGGCTATGGGGGCATCTTGAGGACCATCAAGGGCGAGGAGTTTATGCACAAGTATGACAAGCGTGGGTCGCTGGCGCCGCGCGACATTGTGGCCCGGAGCATCGATGTCGAAATGAAACTGGCCGGTAGCGACTACGTCTATCTCGACGTGACGCACAAGGATCCCGAAGAGACCAAGAAACACTTCCCGATGATCTA
>JAGCZK010000123.1 GCA_017960065.1 Paludibacteraceae bacterium | reverse complement strand
CTTCAAGCAGGTGCGCAGCGACATGGACATCATGTTTGTGGCCAGCGGCGCCGCCGAGTGCAACGTGCTCAACCAAGTGTTTGCTCCGAAGGTGGAAGCCAACAAAGAGAATGCCGAGGCCCTTTCGTCGATGATCAAGTTGTTCCGCAAGGCCAAATGCCAAGAGTCGGAAGTGTACTTCCAAGCGTCGATCTACGCCCATAAGTTGAACCCGACGGCCGAAACCGCTGCCGGTTGCGCTTACCAGTCGGTGAAAAAGAAAGAGTACAGCAATGCCATCGCCCTCTTTGAGGAAGCCATCAGCCTTAGCGACGACAACTCCGACAAATACGAGTATTCGTACCATATCGCCTTGTTGCACCAGGCTTCGGGCAGTTACACGGCCGCCCGCAGTGCGGCACGCCGGGCATTGGAGTTCGAACCCAACCATGGCGAGCCCTACATCCTGATTGCCCAAATGTATGCCGACAGCAAGGTCTATCCCGACGACGCCATCTTGGCCAAAACGGTGTTCTGGGCAGCAGTGGACAAACTCGAGAAGGCCAAGAGCGTGGATCCCGAGTGTGCGGCCAAGGCGCAACAGTTGATCAATACCTATAAAAAGTATTTCCCGACCAAGGAAGACGTGTTCTTCAAGCCCGAATTGAAGCCGGGCGCTCCGTTCCAAATCGGAGGTTGGATTGGCGAATCGGTGATTTGCCGTGACTGATCGGCCGGGGACATATTCCATCTGCATAACAACCGCCGTGTGGACGGTTGTTATGCTGTTTTTCGTTGGTTGCTCGTCGTCCATCAAAAAAGGCGGCGCCCTGAGCGGCAGCCGCGATTCCGTACCGGTGATGGTCACCTACGACGTCAATACGGTCATCTCCGACTCCGGCGTGACGCGCTACCGGGTGACTTCGCCCGAATGGGCGGTGTATGACCGCGCGGCGGAGCCCTGTTGGATTTTTCCGAAAGGGCTGCATCTCGAAAAATTCGACGAGAACCTCGACGTGTATGCCAAGGTGGACGCCGATTCCGCCATTTATTTCTCCAACTTGGAAATCTGGCATCTGGTCGGCCATGTCAACGCCATGAATGTCGAAGGCGAGCATTTCGAGTCGGAACTTTTGATCGTGTCGCAAAAGGAAGACCGCGTCTATACCGACAAATTCATCAAAATCACCCAAAAGAAACGCATCATCAACGGCACCGGTTTTGAATCGAACCAGAACCTTTCGCGTTATACCATTTTGAACCCGCAGGGCGTCTTTCCGATCGATGACGATGAGGACGCCGCCGCCGACAGTTTGGATTCCACCCTATGAACACCGTCATTCTGATTTTCACAGCCTTGTTCTTTTCCGCCTTTTTCTCGGGGATGGAAATCGCCTTCGTGTCGGCCAACAAACTGCTCGTCGAAATGGAGCGGCAGAAGAACACCATGTATTCGTCGATTCTGTCGCTGTTCTATTCACGTCCCGACCGTTTCATCTCCACCATATTGGTGGGCAACAACATTGCCTTGGTCATCTATGGCATCCAAATGGCCAACCTGCTGCAGCCTTACCTCGAAGCCTGGATTGCCTCGCCGACGCTTGTGGGCGTTATGCAGACCTTGGTTTCGACCTTGGTCATCTTGGTGGCAGGGGAGTGGCTGCCCAAAACCCTGTGCAAGCTCAACCCGAATTTTTGGCTCAAGGTGACGGCTTATCCCACCTTGTTGGTGTACATCCTCCTGTATCCCATATCGTCGTTCATGTCGGCGCTGTCGAACGCCATCATGCGCTTGTTCGGGCTCGAAACCCACAGCAATTCGCACAAAATTGTCGGACGGGTCGACTTGGACGTGCTGCTCCAGGAATCGGTCGACAACGGCGAAAACAAAGAGGTGGAAAACGAGGTCAAGCTCTTTCAGAACGCGCTCGACTTTTCGAAGGTCAAACTGCGCAACTGTATGGTGCCCCGCACCGAGTTGGTGGCGGTGGAGTACGATACTTCGCTGGAGGAGTTGACCCGGGAGTTCGTGGATTCGGGCTGCTCCAAGATTTTGGTCTACCGCGAGAACATCGACAACATCATCGGCTACATCCACACCATCGAATTGTTCAAGAAGCCCAAGAAGTGGCAGGACAAGATCATGCTGGTTCCCGTCGTTCCCGAAACCATGCCGGCCAACAAACTGATGAACCTGCTTCTGCTCAAGAAAAAGAGCATGGCCATTGTGGTCGACGAGTTTGGCGGAACCGCCGGAGTCGTGACGCTTGAGGATATCGTGGAGGAAATCTTCGGCGAAATCGAGGATGAGCACGATACTCAGGAATATGTAGCCAAGCGTTTGAACGACAAGGAGTTCGTGCTGTCCGGACGGCTCGAAGTCGATGATGTGAACGACCGTTTCGGCCTGGATTTGCCAGTGTCCGAGGACTATATGACGATTGCCGGCCTTGTCCTTTTTGTATATCAGGGATTTCTAAAGGCGGGCACTGAAATGGAACTGAAGGGCTATAAACTTAAAATACTTCGGGCAACGCCCAATAAAATCGAGTTGGTCAAGCTGGTGAAGGAAGATTAATTGCGATTTTGCCACATTCTGCCTTTTTTTCGCTTTTATGTGAGAAAAATATTGTATATTCGCACCCTGATTGTACTCACGAAAATATTTAATAAAAAACAGCACATAAAATGGCACTATTAGAAACAATCCGTCAAAAAAAGATTTTTTTGTTCGTCGTCATCGGTGTCGCCATGTTGATGTTCGTCATCGGCGACGTGAACTGGCAGTCGTTGTTCGGCCAGTCTCCCACCGAAGTGGACAAGATTGAAGGCGAAGAGTTGGACTATATGGACTACGAGCGCCGTGTCGCCGAAATGACGGCCTTCTACGAGGTACAGTACGGTTCCGACGCCCAAATGCAGGAACAGATCCGTTCGCAGGTCTGGAATGCGTTTGTATACGAAACCTTGGTGGCCAAGCAATGCGACAAGTTGGGCCTTCAGGTTTCCGACGAGGAGTTGACCTCGCGTCTTACCGGCGACAATCCCCATCCCGCCCTGGCTCAAATGCGTTTGTTCTACAATCCCGACAAGGGCGGCTTTGACCCGGACATGCTTCAAAACATGCTTGGCATCATTTCCGATTACGAGAACAACGGCAATGCGCAATACAATGCCGAATACGTGGAGAAGTTGAAAAACTGCTGGGGCTTCATCGAACACTACATCCGCACGG
>JAGCZK010000002.1 GCA_017960065.1 Paludibacteraceae bacterium | reverse complement strand
TCTACTCCACAGTGGAGAGGGGCCGGGGGTGAGGTCTCGAGGGGCCGGGGTGAGGTCTACACGAATTTAATCCCGGCCTTTTTGCAGATGCGCTGAATGGCGAATTTGCCAGTGACCACGGCATTGGGGAGGCCTCCGGGCGGTTGAAGCCATTGTCCTCCCAAAAAGATATTCTTGACCTTGCGCACCTTGCCGTGATGCGATTTTTTGCGAGCATAGGGCGTGAGGATAAAGCTCATGTATGCACCCATGTATGCGCCGCAGAACCGGTGGAAACTGTAGGGCGAAACCGTTTCGACCACCGTGAGTTTCCCTTTGAGCTGGGGGTAGTGCTCTTCGAGGCGTTTGACCACGCTTTCGGCAATGTGCCGTTTCTCTTCGCGGTACGACTCGCGGTGATTGAGGTACAAATCCCGCCATTGCTCGAAATCGGGCTCGTATTGTTTGATGAGCACTTGCAACAGGTTTTTGCCTTCGGGCGAGAACCCGGGCTCGGTGGCGTAACTCTTCAGCAAAAAGCTGTCTTGTTGCTTGCCCAGCGTGAAATACGGCTCACATTCGAGCCAAGTGGTGTCGGTCAAAAACGACGTGTCGCCGTCCACCCCGATATACACGTTGAAACTGCTGTAGGTGGGGTAGAGCTTGCGCAGCGAGAAGTGCGTCCTGAAGTATTTGTCGAGGTGCGATTCGGGCAAAAGTTTGTGGAAGGTGACCGAGGCGTCGCAGGCGGCTACAAAATAGTCGGCCCCGACGGTGGTGCCGTCTTCGAAACTAACCGAAACGGCCCGTTTCTTTTCGATGTTGAACCGGCTGGCTTTTTTGCGGTAGAAAATTTTGCCGCCCAAGTCGAGGTAGGTCTTCAGCATGTTGTCGGAAATGGCCGCCGAACCGCCTTTGGGCAGGGCGCCGTTGCCCGAGTCGAACGTGCCGAGCACATAAAAGAACGACGAGGCATTGTAAAAATCGGGCATGTAGGCCAGGATGGCCTTTTTGAGCAAGGGATGCTTGAATTTGTCGGCCAGGGTCGGCATCGGCATCAGCGCGTATTTGCCGTGCACCTTTCCTAATTTGCGGAAACGGCGCAGCATCCTGAAAATCTCGAGCAGGCTCATTTGCTCCATCGGTTTCTTGGCCGGCAGCTCAAAGTCTTTGTACAGCCGGATGGCTAAAACAAACTCCTCGATGGCGTCTTTGTCTTCGGGCGAGATGGCCAGCATGTCCTGGCGCAGCCGCTCTTCGTCTTCCCACAAATCCATCTGTCCTTCAGGACATTCGACGTGCAGGAAGGACTCGTTTTGGATCACCTCCTTGTCGTTGCCCAACACGCCGACTTCCTCCCATACTCCGTAGAGTTCGCTCGACGGATTGGTGCCGGTCATCCAGTGTACGCAGTTGTCGATGGTGTACCCCTGGCGTTTCCAATAGGTGCATTCGCCCCCGGCAATGGAGTGCTGTTCGTAGATTTCGCAGTCGAATCCCTGACGGCGGGCGTAAATGCCTGCGGCCAGACCCGATACGCCTGCACCGATGATGACGATTTTCATATTATTTGGGGGTGTTTTGTTGGTTCTTGTTTTGCTTTTGCGTATTGCGCTTGGGGCGGCTGTGCTGGAATTTGCGGCGGTGTTGTCCGTTGCCTCCCTTGCCTCCGGCTGCCTTGAAGCGGCGACCCGGATTGTATGCCGGAGCTTCGCCCAAGGATTCGGGCAGCGCCGGTTTGCGGATGTCTTTTTCGATGAATTTTTCGATGGCGCCGAAACTGAACTGGTCCTTTTCGGCGACAAAGGTGATGGCGGTGCCCCCCTTGTTGGCGCGGGCGGTCCGGCCGACGCGGTGCACGTAGTCTTCGACATCATGCGGAACGTCGTAGTTGACCACCATGTCGATGTCTTCGATGTCGATGCCGCGCGCTACGATATCGGTGGCCACCAACACCTGCACATGGCCGTTCTTGAAGTTGCGGATGACCTCGTCGCGGTCTTTCTGCTCCAGATCGGAGTGCATGGCGGCCACTTTGAGGTGCAGCGAACGGAAGGTCTTGTAGATTTCCTTCACCTTCTGCTTCGACGACGAGAAGACGATGACCTTGTCGGGCGAGTCGGCCTTCAGAATTTGTTTGATGAGCTCGAGTTTCTGGGCTTCGTAGCAGATGTAGGCCGACTGGTCGATTTTGTCGGCGGGCTTGGAAGTCGAGAGTTTGACCGATTCGGGATGGTGCAGTACCTTTTGGGCCAACTGCTCGATTTTGGGGGCCATGGTGGCCGAAAAGAGCAGGGTCTGGCGTTTGCCGACAGGCGGCAGGTAAGAGTTGATGTGCATGATGTCATCGACAAATCCCATGTCGAGCATGCGGTCGGCTTCGTCGAGCACAAAGAAGCTGACTTTCGAAAGGTCGATGTGCCCCATGTTGAGCAGGGCGATGAGGCGGCCCGGAGTGGCGATGACCACATCGACTCCGGCACGCAGTGCCT
>JAGCZK010000122.1 GCA_017960065.1 Paludibacteraceae bacterium | reverse complement strand
CGAAATCATCGAGGCGCGCGAAGTGGTGCGCGAGATCTACCTCGACGAAAAAATCGAAAAATACATTCTTGACATTGTGTTTGCCACGCGTGAGCCCCAAAACTTCGGACTCGGCGAGCTCAAGAATATGATTTCGTTCGGTGCTTCGCCCCGTGCGTCGATTAATTTGGCCAAGGCTGCCCGTGCCTATGCCTTTATCAAGCACCGCGGTTATGTCATTCCCGAAGATGTCCGCGCCGTTTGTGTCGATGTGATGCGTCACCGTATCGGTCTGACCTACGAGGCCGAGGCCAACAACCTGACTTCGGAAGAAATCATCTGCGAAATCCTGAATGCGGTAGAAGTACCCTAAAGCTGACGGTCGATGGAAACCAGCGAAATCCTTAAGAAAGTACGGCAAATCGAGATTAAAACCCGCGGTTTGTCCCAAAACATCTTTGCTGGGCAATATCATACTGCCTTCAAGGGGAAGGGTATGGCCTTTTCCGAAGTGCGCGAATACCAGTATGGCGACGATATCCGCAACATCGACTGGAACGTGACCGCCCGTTTTAACCACCCGTATATCAAGGTGTTTGAAGAAGAGCGCGAGCTGACGGTCATGCTGCTGATTGATGTTTCGGGCAGTAGCGATTTCGGTACGGTGCAGCAGACCAAGCGCACGATTATTACCGAAATGGCGGCTACCCTGGCGTTTTCGGCAATACAGAACAACGACAAAATCGGCGTGATTCTGTATTCCGATAAAATCGAGAAATTCATCGCTCCCAAAAAGGGTCGCAAGCATATTCTGTTTATTATCAGAGAGTTGCTCGAATTTAAGCCCGAAAGCCGTAAGACCGACCTCAATGTGGTGCTGCCGTATTTCAACAATGTGATCAAAAAACGCTGCACCTCGTTTTTGATTTCGGATTTCATTGCCGGCGATTTTGACCGCTCGCTGATGATTGCAAGCAAAAAACACGACATGGTGGCCTTGCAGGTCTATGATCCGAAAGATGTGGAACTGCCCGATGTGGGCCTGGTCAAGATGTCCGATGCCGAAACCGGTCGCGACCGCTATATCGACACCTCGAGCCGTGCGGTGCGCAAGGCGTACGCCGAGCACTGGCAAAACCAGCAGCAGCGTATCAGCCGCAGTTTTACCAAAAACGGGGTCGATTTTGTTTCGATGTCCACCCAAGACGATTATGTCCGGTGTTTGATGAACCTGTTTAGAATGAGAGGCTAGTATGTATAAGAAAATTAGCGTTTTACTTTTGTCTGCCTGTTGCGCCTGCGCGATGTTCGCCCAGGAGTGTTCGGTATATGGCAAAATCGAACCGCATCTGATTCGTGTCGGCGAGCAGGCCGTTCTGCACTACGAACTGGTCCAGCCCGACAATGTCCGGTTTTCGGTTCCGAGTTTTGCCGATTCGGTCTGCACGGGGGTCGAACTGGTCGGAGAGCCTTCGATGGACACGGTTCGCCTGACCGACAATCGGATTCAGGTGGATATTGATTATATCGTCACCTCGTTCGACAGCGGTTTCTATTTTATTCCCTCGCAGCTGTTTGAAGACGAAACCGGCTTTGTCCTCGAGAGCAAACCCTTGAGTTTGTCGGTGACCACGATACAGGTCAATTTGCAGGATGCGATCCGTCCCGAAAAGGGGCTGATGCAACCTCCGTTCGACTGGTTGGGGCTGATTGTCATGTTGCTGATTGTAAAAGCGGCGTTGCTACTGCTGGCCGTTATCATCATTCTGGTGATGCACTTCGTGTTCAAAAAACGCGTCCCCTTGCTGTCGCCGGAGCCCGAACCCGAAATTCCCCCTTACGAACAGGCCTACGGCCGTTTGGTCGAAATTCGCGAAAAGAAGCGTTGGCAGCTGGGCGAGGTGAAGGAGTTTTACACCGATCTGACCGACGTGTTGCGCACCTATCTGTCGAAACGTTTCAAGATTTCGGCCATGGAATCGACCACCGACGAGATTCTGGAAGATGTCAAATCCATTCCCGAAATGGCCGACTACCGTTCGGACCTGAAGTCGGTGTTGGAAGAGGCCGACCTGGTCAAATTTGCCAAACAGGTGCCGTTCGAAAATGAAAACTATCAGGTAATCGATGCGGCCTTTAAGTTAGTGGAAGGAACCAAACCCATCGAAGAGACGACCGCTCCCAATGCGTCTGAGTCGGAAGAGGTTGTCAGTTAAGAAATGAAGTTATGACCTTTTTGCATCCATATTATCTGTTGTTGCTCCTGCTGCTGATACCACTGATTGCCTGGTATGTTTGGAAACAGAAGGAGTTGACAGCCAAGGTGTTGTTTTCGTCGTTGCAAGCCTTCGACCTTTTGAAACACTCTCCGATGGAGTATCTTCGGCACCTGCCCTTTGTGCTGCGCTGTCTGGTGCTGGTGTTTGTGGTGCTTGCCTTAGCGCGTCCGCAAAAGTCCGACACCTGGAGCAACCGTACCACCGAAGGCATCGATATCGTGATGTCGATTGACATTTCGAGTTCGATGTTGGCCGAAGATTTGAAACCCAACCGCTTGGAAGCCGCCAAAAAAGTGGCCACCGAGTTTGTTTCCAGCCGTCCGAACGACAATGTCGGTTTGGTGGCCTTTTCAGGCGAAAGTTTCACCCAATGCCCACTGACCACCAACCATGCCGAGCTGATTAATCTGCTGGCCGGTCTCAAGTGCGGCATGATTGACGACGGAACGGCCATCGGCTCCGGTTTGGCAACGGCCGTCAACCGTATCAAAGACAGCAAGGCCAAGTCGAAGGTCATCATCCTGCTGACCGACGGTTCCAACAACCGTGGGCAGGTGTCGCCTGTAACGGCTGGCGAAATCGCCAAAACCTTCGGTATCCGCGTATATACGATTGGTGTCGGAACGAGAGGCAAAGCCCCATATCCGTTCAAAACCCCCTATGGCACGCAATACCGCGATGTGGATGTGAATATCGACGAAGGCATTCTGCAGCAGATTGCCAACATCACCGGGGGCTCGTATTTCCGGGCAACCGACAACAAAAGTCTGAAGGCGATTTATGAAGAAATCGACCAGATGGAGAAGACCATCATTCAGGTCAGCGAGTTTAGTAAAAAAGAAGAGTTGTACCATTGGTTTGCGCTGATTGCCATTGCGTTGCTGCTGGTTGAGCTGACATTGCGCAACACCTTGTTCAAATCAATACCGTAGTACTATGTTTCGTTTTGCACGTCCTGATTATTTGTATTTGCTGCTACTGGTGCCGGTCTTGCTGGTGTTTTTCTACTACAGCCTGATCGTCAAGGCAAAACGCTTGAAACAGCTGGGCAACAAGGAGTTGCTGCGGGAGTTAATGCCCGATGCCTCGCATTGGCGGCCGCGGGTGAAGTTCTATATCGGCCTTACCGCCTATGTGTTGGGCGTTTTCGTGGTGGCCGGCCCTCAATCCGGGTCCAAGCTCGAAACGGTTAAGCGCAAAGGGGTGGAGCTTATGATTGCCGTCGATGTGTCCAACTCGATGTATGCCACCGATGTGGCTCCCAACCGAATGGATCGTTCGAAACAAATCCTTTCGCGCATGATCGACCAACTCGACGGCAACAAAGTCGGGTTGCTGGTCTTTGCTGGCGAACCTTTTGT
This sequence comes from Paludibacteraceae bacterium, assembly GCA_017960065.1. GTDB lineage: Bacteria > Bacteroidota > Bacteroidia > Bacteroidales > Paludibacteraceae > Enterocola. The sequence continues at coordinate 7,072 of JAGCZK010000122.1, read as the reverse complement.
GCAGATGCCCATGACCAACGATGTGGCCTCGGCCAAGATGTTTTTGTCGATGATTGATCCGGGCATGGTGCCCGTACAGGGAACGGCCATCGGCTCGGCCATCCGCATGTCGCTCGGCTTGTTTTCCGACAACGAGTCGGTGGGCAAGAGCGTTATCGTGATTACCGATGGCGAGAACCACGAAGACGATGCGGTGGCCATGGCCAGACTGGCCCATGAAAACGGCATCACCGTGCATGTGTTGGGCGTAGGGCGTCCCGAAGGCTCGCCCCTGCCGGTTCCGGGGACCAACACCTACCGCAAGGACCGCGAAGGCAATACGGTGGTGTCGAAACTCAATGAGGCGATGTGTAAGGAAATCGCTTCGGCTGGCGGTGGCACGTATGTCCGTGCCGACAACCTGACCGTCGCGATTCGGGCCTTGTCGGCCGAGTTGGACCGCATGTCCAAGGTCGAATCCGAAACGGAGGTTTATTCCGAGTATATGGAGCAGTATCCGTCAATCGCTTGGCTGATGCTGGTCTTGTTGGTGGTGGATGTCTGCCTGTTGGAACGCAAGAATCCGCGACTGAAAAATGTAAAATTGTTTTGATATGCGTAGAATCTGTTTGATAGTGCTTTGCATGATGGCTTTTGCCAGTACTCTCAGTGCGCAAAACGCAAGCACCGAGATCGGAATCGGTAACAGCAAATACGAAGAAGGGGATTATGCCGGTGCCGAAGTGTATTATCTGCGCGCGTTGCAAAAAGACCCCGAATCGGTCATAGCCGCCTACAATTTGGGCAACGCCTTTTTGAAACAGGGAAAGTTCGAGGCGGCAGCCAGCCAGTATGCGGCGGCGGCCAATCTGACAGAGGACAAAGACAGATTGGCGTCCATATACCATAACCAGGGCAACGCCTATTATGGGAACAAACAATTTGACAAGAGCATCGAAAGTTACAAGAAGGCGCTGAAAATCAATCCCAACGACGAGGATACGCGCTACAATCTGGTTATGGCTCAAATGCAATTGCAGCAACTACAACAGCAGCAAAATCAACAGCAAAATCAAGAGCGAGAACAACAACAACAGCAAGATCAACCACAGGATCCCGAAGAGATTTCAAAAGAAAACGCCCAACAGATTTTGGACGCCTATATGGAAGATGACCGCGAGACCAAGGCGAAAATGCAACAGCAGTCCGGTCAGCGCAGTTTGGATAAAGATTGGTAATCAGATATGAAGAGGTATTTTGTTTTATGGATAGGACTTTTGATGAGCGTTCTCGGTTTTGCCGAGGAGGTGGAGTTCTCGGCATCGGCGCCGTCTTCGGTGGTGGCCGGGAAGGAGTTCCGTCTGTCGTTTGTCATCAATAGGGAAGGAAAGAATTTCCAATACCCCGATATGGAGGGCTTCGATGTCTTGTTCGGTCCTTCGACTTCGCACAGCTCAAGTTATTCGATGATTAACGGAAAGGCTTCGCGGTCGGTTTCGAATTCCTATACCTTTATGCTGGTCGGCAACACCCCCGGCACTTATACGATAGGACCGGCTTCCATTATGGTTTCGGGGCAACGTTATACGACCAAACCTGTCAGCATCAAGGTGTTGCCTCCCGACAGCAAGCCGCAAGCCGCTTCAGGCACCTCTCAAGCGGCTTCGTCGTCCGACAACCGTCAGGCATCGGTCGCCGGCGACCAGTTGTTCGTACGGACGATTTTGTCCAAGCAACGCGTCTATGAGCAGGAGGCGGTGTTAGTGTCCTATAAATTGTATTGTCGGGCGGATGTTCGCGATATTTCCAGTGCAAAATTCCCTGAATACCAAGGCTTTTATGTACAGGACATCGAATTGGACAACAACCGCTCGTGGACGATGGAGCACTACGACGGCCTGAATTACAAGACGTTGCTTTTGAAGCAGAGCCTGCTATTCCCCCAACATGCCGGCAAACTCGATATTCCGTCGGGCAATCTCGACGTGGTGGTGCAGATTCGCACCCAAAGCCGCCAGAGCGGAATTTTCGGCGGGTATTTCGATACGTTCCAGAATGTGCAGAAATCGATTTCGATTCCGGCGGCGTCGGTGGAGGTAAGCGCGCTGCCCGCAGGGGCTCCTTCGAGTTTTAGCGGGGCGGTGGGCTCGTTTAAGATGACTTCCGAAATCAATGCGACCCAGCTGACTGTCAACGATCCGGTCAACGTCAAGATCAGCATTACGGGTACGGGCAACCTCAAGTTGCTGAAGACCCCCGAAATCGTTTTTCCCAACGATTTTGACGTGTATGATCCGAAACCGACGACCTCTTCGCGGGTGTCCGTGTCCGGCATCAGCGGCACCAAGGCGGTCGAATATCTGGCAATTCCCCGTTATGGCGGAGATTTTGATATTCCGGCAGCGGAGTTCTGCTATTTCGATTTGGACAGCAAACAATACAAGACCCTGACGACCGAGGCCTACCACCTGCAGGTGTCGGGCGCAGCCGCCGATAATTCGACGGTGGTGGCCGGACAGGCGCCTGTCGCCATGAAGGAGGATGTCAAACACCTTGGCAGCGATATCCGTTACATTCACAATGGGGCGGCACCCCGCCTTGGCCGCAAGTTCTTCTTCGGCTCGTTGGCCTTCTGGCTGCTGCTTGCGATTCCGTTTGTCGTGTTTGTTCTGGTGCTGGTGTTGCTCCGCAAACGTGCCAAAGAAAATGCCAATGTGGTGTTGCGCAATACCAAACGTGCCAACAAGTTGGCCCGCAAACGCCTCAAAAATGCCGAAACCTACCTGAAAGCCAGCGATTCCACCCGTTTTTACGAAGAAACTTTGCGCGCGTTGTGGGGTTACCTAAGCGACAAGCTGACGATTCCGGTGGCCGATTTGAACAAAGACAATGTGCGTCAGGCGTTGCTCGACCACCAGGCTACCGAGCAGCAATGCGCCGATTTGCTCCAAGCCCTCGAAGACTGCGAGTTTGCGCGCTTTACGCCCAATGCCGCCGAAAGCCAGTCGATGCAACAGGTGTTTGACCGTTCTGTGGCGTTGATCGCTGATTTGGACAACACATTAAAATAGTCGCTATGAGAAACAAAATATTATTCACCGTTTTGGCGTGGCTGTCGGTTTGGCAGTTGTCGGCCGTGACCTATGAGGAGGCCAACGCCCTTTATTCCACCGAACAGTTTCAGGCGGCTGTCGATGCGTACGAACAGCTGGCGGATGCGGGTTATGCTTCGGCCGACTTGTTTTACAATCTCGGAAACGCCTATTACCGTACCGGCCGTCTGGGCCCGTCGGTGCTGAATTACGAGCGCGCCCTGCGCCTCGACCCCAACAACGACGACGTGCGCCACAATCTGGCATTTGTGCGCAATCTGACCGTCGATCGGATAGACCTGATTTCGCCGGTGTTTTTTGTCAGTTGGTGGCGTGCCTGCCGCAATTGGTTGAGCCCCGACGCTTGGGCCTGGGCCTGCATTTGCTGCTTTGTTTTGTTTCTGGGCATGTTGGCCTTGTACCTCTTTTCGCGTCAGCTGGTTTGGCGCAAAACCGGTTTTGGTGTGGCCATCGCAGCCTTTGTCTTCACCGTTATCTGCTTTTGCATGGCCTATCAGTCGAAAGAGGCCGCCCTCAATACCAACGAGGCGATTGTCTACCAGCCGACGGTGACGCTCAAAAGTTCGCCCGACAATAGCGGTACCGATTTGTTTATCCTGCACGAAGGGACCAAGGTGGTGATTCGCGACTCGCTGGGTGAGTGGGTCGAAGTCCGCATAGACAACGGCAGTACCGGTTGGTTGCCTGCCAGCAGTATCGCTCAAATCTGACAGCGATGACGACGGTCTTGGATTGGCTCGATGGTGTGGACAAGGCCTTGTTTCTGGCCTTGAACGGGCATCACAACGCCTTCTTCGACGGTTTTATGTGGCTATACTCCGACAAGTGGGTATGGCTGCCGTTTTATCTCTTGCTAATCTTTCTGATGGTCAATACGGCTCGGAAAAATGCCGTTTGGTACCTGCTGTTTGTGGTTCTGGCCATTGTCGCTGCCGATCAGCTGGCTTCTGGTTGGTGCAAGCCGTTTTTCGCCCGTCTTCGTCCGTTGTATGCCACTGATTTGCAGGGCCTGGTTCATTCGGTGGCCGGAGCCGATCTGTATGGATTTATGTCTTCGCACGCCGCCAATTGCTTCGCCTTGGCGATGTTCACCTCGCTTTATTTCAAACGCAAGTCTTTTACAATCACCATGTTTGCCTGGGCCGCGCTCAATGCCTATTCGCGCATTTATCTGGGGATGCATTATCCGGGCGATTTGCTTGCCGGTGCCCTTTCGGGGATGGGCATTGCCTGGGGGGCCTATGCTTTGGCGCATTGGCTGGTTAACCGCCGTCGGCACAAGGCATTGCAGTACCAACTCTCCCGTGCCGAAATGCAATCGGTTTGGCTGGTGTTGGGCGTGACGGTTTTCTTGTTAGGGGTCTGCGGCAGATTCCTGTTCTAAGTGTCCGGCGGGAAGACCGTCGGGAATCAAATCCATTTGCTGATGCGGTTCATCGCCTCGATGGTGTTTTCGCGCGTGTTGAACGCTGTCAGGCGGAACCATCCTTCGCCCCCTTGTCCGAAGCCGGCTCCCGGGGTGCATACCACATCGGTGTCGTAGAGCAGTTGTTGGAAGAAACGCCACGAAGGCATGTTGTAGGGCGTTTTGACCCAAAGGTGCGGGCTGTTGATGCCACCGAAAACGGTCATGCCGGCCTTGGTCAGTTCCTGTCGGATAATCTGGGCGTTTTTCATGTAATAGGCCACGTTTTCCTGAATCTCCTTCATGCCCTGCTTGCTGTAGATGGCTTCGGCTCCGCGTTGCACGATGTACGAGGTGCCGTTGTAATAGGTCGTGGCCCGGCGGTACCACAATTTGTTGACCTCGATGGCATTGCCGTACAGCGTAAAGCCCACGATGTCGTGCGGAACGACGGTGTAGGAGCAGCGCAGCCCGGTAAAGCCTGCTGTCTTGGAGAAACTTCGGATTTCGATGGCGCATTTTTTGGCGCCTTTGATTTCGTAGATGCTGTGCGGAACGTCGTTGTCCTGGATGTAGGCGCAGTAGGCGCCGTCATAAATGATGATGGCGTGGTTTTCCAACGCATAGTCCACCCATTTCTTGAGTTCGGTCTTGGTCAGCGCGATGCCAGTCGGGTTGTTGGGGTAGCACAGGTAAATGATGTCCACCTTTTCGACTGGCAGTTGGGGCACGAAATTGTTTTCGGCCGTACAGGGGATATACACGATATTGCTCCAGAGGCTGTCGTCGCGCAGATAACCCGAGCGTCCGCCCATGACGGCGGCGTTTTCGTACACCGGATAGACCGGATCGGTAATGCCGATGATGTTGTCGCGGCCGAAGATGTGTCCGATATTGCCGACATCGGATTTTGCGCCGTCGCTGATAAAGACCTCGTCGGTCGAAAGGTTGACGCCCCGGCTGTTGTAGTCGTACTTGATGATGTCGTTGATCAGGAAACGGTAGCCGACTTCGGGGCCGTAGCCTTTGAAGGTGTCGCGTTTGGACAGCTCGTCAACGGCAGCGTGCATGGCCTTAACCACTTCTCCCGTAAGGGGTTGCGACACATCGCCCAAGCCCAGACGAATCACCTGCGCATTGGGCTTGATGACCTTGTGGGCATTGATTTTCTGTTCTATTTCGTTGAAGAAATAGTATTCCGAGAGTTTGAGGTAATTTTCGTTGACAAGGGCCATGGCTGCTACTTTGCTTGCGCAAATATACGAATTAATCCGTAAAAAATTTGTACCTTTGCACAGTTTTTAAAAATACAATACAGATATGAAGAAAGCTTTCGTATTTCCCGGACAGGGAGCCCAGTTTGTCGGAATGGGCAAGGATATGTATGAGAATTCCGCTTTGGCCAAGCAATTGTTCGAAAAAGCCAATGATATTCTCGGCTTCCGCATCACCGATCTGATGTTTGACGGAACCGACGAAGACTTGCGCCAAACCAAGGTGACTCAGCCTGCTGTCTTTTTACACTCGGTGATTCTGGCGTTGACCAATCAAGATAAATTTTGCCCCGACATGGTGGCTGGACACTCTTTGGGCGAATTCAGCGCTTTGGTGGCTGCCCGTGCGTTGAGTTTTGAAGAAGGCCTGGTGTTGGTGTCGAAACGTGCCATGGCGATGCAAAAAGCCTGCGAAGCCGCTCCTTCGACGATGGCTGCCATTATCGGTCTCGACAACGAAACGGTCGAAAAAGTCTGCGCCGGTATCGACGGTGTCGTGGTTCCCGCCAACTACAACTGCCCGGGCCAACTCGTGATTTCGGGTACGTTCGAGGCCATTGACAAGGCATGCGAGGCCATGACCGAGGCAGGTGCCCGTCGGGCCATCAAATTGTCGGTGGGCGGTGCTTTCCATTCGCCGTTGATGCAACCTGCCAAGGAAGAGCTGGCCGCTGCCATCGAAGCCGCTAAGTTCTCGAAACCGCAATGTCCGATTTATCAGAATGTCAGCACGGTTGGCGAAACGGACCCCGCGGTTATCCAAAAGAATCTGGTGGCCCAACTGACCTCTCCGGTCAAGTGGACGCAATGTGTTCAAAACATGATTGCCGACGGTGCCACCGAATTTATCGAATGCGGCCCGGGATCGGTGCTCCAAGGCCTGGTTCGCAAAATCAACAAAGAGGTTTCGGCCTCGCCCATTGTAGAGGTTGCCGAATAATTCCGGTTAACATAAACCACGTAGGGGCGAATATGTATTCGCCCCTATGTTTTTTTTTGCATGGTGTGGGTTATTCCGAAAAATCGTGGTCCTGTGCATTTTTGCGGGCCTCGTCGAATTTCGTCTTCATCGTAGGATTGTTGCGCGTCAATTTCTTGATTGTCAGTTCTTCGGCCTTGTTGCTGGCCAGACGCAGATTGTTTTCGCTTCCGGTAAGTGCGTCTTTTACCTTTTGCAGGTGTGCAATGGTTTTGTCGATTTCGTCGATGGCACTTTTGAATTTTTCACTGGCAATGCGGTAGTTCTTCCCGAATTTTTCTTTGAAATCGGCCAGCTCGCTTTCGAAATTGGTGACATCGAT
>JAGCZK010000121.1 GCA_017960065.1 Paludibacteraceae bacterium | reverse complement strand
CGTAGGCGCAGAGCACCAGGCCGTATTGCGTGCGGCCTTCCATCGTTTGGGCGTAGCTATAGTAGTTTTCCTTTTGGTCTTGTACCAGCCAGCCCTTGTCCTGAAACTTTTGGAAGTTTTCGGCGGCCTTCGGATAGACGCAGGGGTCGTGCTCGTCGGTGCCGGCCGGGAAGTCGATTTCGGGCTTGATGATGTGGTAGAGCGATTTTTCGTTGCCGGCCGCTTCGGCGCGGGCTTCGTCAGAGTTCAGCACGTCGTAGGGGCGTGAGGTTACTTGTTCCACCAGATTTTTAGGCGGGCGGATGCCTTTGAAGGGTTTTACAATGGTCATAATATCGGGTTGATAAGTTGGTTTGTAAAAAGAACGTACAAAAATACGAATAATTTCATTTTTTTAAAGCCGATGGCCGACAAAGTTTTGAACAAGGCGCAGGCCGGTGCTTTTACGGGCCGCTATCCGAGAGATTTCCGTTGCGAAAAGCGGCGGAATCCGAAAAATTGCGTATATTTGCAACACTTTAAAATCAAACGTATGAAAAGACTCCTGACGTGTCTGACGTTTCTTTCGATTGCTATGCTGGCCGCTGCAAACACCTCCGTGCAGCGCGAGACGGATTCGCTGATGGCGGTTTTCGACCGGGAGGTCGCCTTGCGCGACACCTATATCGAACAGCGCGAAAACACCATCAACGCCATTAAAACGGAAATGGAGTCGGCCATTACCGACCACAACCGCGCCGCAGCCCTGATGAAGGAACTGTTCTTAGCCTACAAACCCTACCAGACCGATTCGGCCATCGTTTACCTCAAAAAACGCCTCGAACTGGGCTTTGCCATCTGCAACGACGACATCATCAACGAAACCCGCCTGCTGCAGTTGGACTACTACGCCTCCATCGGGCTGTATCACGAAGGTTATCTGATTGTGCAGCTGCTCGACACCACGCGTTTCGACAAGCAGGAACAGATCGACTACCTCGAGTATTCGGCCCACCTGTACGGCGAAATGGCGGTCTATACCGAAGACGCGCACTTTAGCGACCTGTACCGCAACCTGGCCAACGCCAACTCCGAGCGGCTGCTGTCGCTGATCAACCCGACCTCGTCGCGCTACTATGCCGTGCTCGAAGGCCTGCTGTGGTACCATACGCCCGACAAGGCCCTCGAAATGAACAACCACCTGATGGCGGCCATCAACGAAACCGACCCCGACTATGCCGTGCGCTGCTTTATGCGGGCTCTGGAATACAGCCGGAAGGGCGACCTCGACCAGGCGCGCCTGTGGTACCTCAAGTCGGCCATCGCCGACGTGCGTGCCGGCATTACCGACAACGGCTCGTCGTGGAACCTGGCGCATTTGCTGTACGAGGCCGGCGACATCGACCGGGCCTACGCCTATGCCAGCTATTCGATGGAAAACGCCCTGCATTACCATGCCCGTATCCGTCAGGCGCAGGTGGCCAATTCGTGGTCGATTATCGAAAAACAGTACCAGGAGAACATGCGGCACCGTTCGCGCCTGCTCCTGATTCTGCTCCTGTCGGTCAGCCTGTTGTCTCTGGCGATTCTGGCCAGCTTGATCGCGCTGATTTTGCACCGTAAAAAGATTCTGCAGATGCAAAAAGAGCTGCAGGAGGCCAATTCGCGGCTGCAGTCGGCCAATGTGCAGCTGTCGAGCTCCAACCAGGATTTGAGCCGCCAAAACACCGACCTGTCGGAGGCCAACCGTGCCAAAGAGGAGAATATCGGCTATGTACTGTCGCTCTGCTCGTCGTATATCGACAAACTCGACAAGTACCGCAAGTCAACGGCCAAACGGGTGGCCAACAAAAAGTACGACGAGTTGCTGGCCGATGCCAAGAACCCCGAATACATGGAACGCGAACTCGACGAGTTCTATCACAATTTCGATGTCAACTTCCTGTCGATTTATCCCAATTTTGTCGAAGAGTTTAACAAACTCCTGCTCGACGAGGAACAAATCGTGCTCAAAAACGGCGAGTTGCTCAACGCCGAGTTGCGCATCTTCGCGCTGATCCGCCTGGGCATCGACAACAGCTCCAAAATCGCCGAACTGCTCCGCTACAGCGTCAACACCATCTACAACTACCGCGCCAAGGTCAAAAACAAGGCCCGTGGCAACCGCGACACCTTCGAAGAGGATGTCGCACACATCGGTCTCAAGTAGTTGCCGCCGCAGTCAGTCCAAACAAAAAGGCCACCCTTTCCGGATGGCCTTTTTTGCGGTTGGCACTGTCGCATCACTTATTTCTTGGTAAACCGGAAGCTGGAGTAGAGGGTGCGGATCAGGTAGTTGCCTTTTTCCAACTGGCGGATGTCGAGGCGGTTGGCGCCCTGCTTGAGGTAGTACGAGGCGACGGTTTTGCCGGTCATGTCGGTAAACAGCACCTCCTGGTCGCTCTGGCTGTTAACGGTCACTTCGGTCATGGCCGGATTGGGGTAGATGGTCAGCTCGGGGGTCGGTGCCGTGCTTTCGGCCACGCGGCTGCCTTTGGGCTCGATACGCATGGATCTGACGGCATCGTTAAAGTCGTCGCCGATGTACCAGGTGCCTTCATTCAGCACCATCGACTCGCCGGTAAAGTTGTCGCCCTTGTAGAGTGTGGCCTGGTAGCCGGCCTCCAAGTTAACCGACGACAGGCAGTTGGGGTAGAGGCCCCACTGGCGCATCTGCACGCTGTTGTAGTCGCCGGCCGGGAATTGGTAGCCCGCTCCCTGGTAAAAACCGTTGGGGTAGCAGGTGGCGGCGATGTCGGTGCGGGTGTAGGGCGACAGGCCGAGCAAATCGACCTGAATGTAGCGTTGGCGGTAAAAGAACTTGTCGTTGAAGGCCGCTCCCCAGTCTTCCCAGCAGTTGACCGAGTACGAAACGCTGTACTTGCCGTTGTCGAGCTTTTGGTGGATGTTGGGCATGTACGACCAGTACTGTTGGTCGTCGGGGCGGGTATAGACCAGTTGCGAGGTGGTCCAGGGACCTTCGGGGGCCGGTGCGAACGACACGCGCACCTCGCGGCTGAGAATCGGCATATACACCATGGCGTAGTTGCCCGGTTGCAGCTTGATCACCGCACTGGGGTCGTAGTTGCACACTTTTTGCGATTGGGCGACATCCTTGCTCCAACCGCTGCCGGTGTAGAATTCCCAGGTGCCGCCCTGGCCGGTCAGGTCGTTTTTGGCGCAGCGGGCCACATGGGCCGATTGGTCCCACATATTGGTGACTCCGCGGTAGATGTAGGCGTAGTTTTCGTCGTACACCACGGTTTCGTAGCCGTCGGCGGCGTCGATGCGGCGCTCGATGGTCGGGTACGGAATGTTCTGGAAATCAAATGGATAGTCGAACGTGGCCAGGTAGGTGCGTCCACTGGCGACGGTTCCCGCTGATTCGGCCAAAACTTCGACGAGCACGACCTTGATTTTTTCGTCGTCGGTGAAGACGGCGTCGCCCAGCCAGTAGAGGTTATCGACGCCGGCTTCGGGCGAGGGGTCGATGCACTCGAAATAGCGTGTGGTGTTGTCTTTGGTGCCGGTGTATTGGCTGAACAGGTACCCGAAGGGGTGATATACCAGCATGGCGTTGCGCAGGAAACGGCCTCCGCCAAACACATTGCTCTTGTCGTTGTGCGTGCCGTAGAACGAGTCGTTGAAAAACCACAGGCTGAATCCGTCGGGCAGGTCGATCGAAATGTCGTTGTCGCCATCGACCCAGCCCCATTCCTCGCCAAAGCGGTTGTTCCACAGATAGGTGCTCTCTACATCGATGTCGGTGCTGTTTTGGTCGTCGATGCGGATGTTGTCGATCAGGTATTCGGCCGTAGAGCCGAAGCGGAACGTCAGGCTGACGTCGGCATCGGCTTGGAAGGGCAGGTAATAGGTGCACCAGTGCGGGCGGATGACGTAGCGCACCTGCTGGTAGTCGGTGCCGTTGACCGTCAGCAGCAGCTCGGCGTTGCTGTCGCCGGTGGTTTTGGCGGTGAAGCTGACCAGGTTGGTCGGCCGCAGGTGCGAGTTGCGCTGGCTTTGAAGCGTGGCGTTGCCGGTGCTGCCGACACGCAGGCACCAGTTGCCGTCGGTCTGTCCGGCCGAGGCGTAGTCGGTGGTGACGTTGAAGGTGCCGTTGGAGGTGGTCCAGTCGTTGAGGGTGCCGTTTTCAAAACTGCTGTTGGAAATGTTTTGGGCGCTTAGCCATCCGGCCAAGCCCAACAGACAACAGCACAAAAGCGATTTTTTCATGAGAGTCGGAATTCTTAATATTTTGTGGCGCAAAGTTATATAGTTTTACAGAAATATTTATCTTTGTAAATCATATTTTTACCAAACGGATTATGGACGGATTGCTGATTTTAGCCATTTTCTTGCTGCTACTCGGCCTGCTGGGCTGTGTGTTGCCTGCGCTTCCGGGTTTGCCACTGGCCTACGGCGGCATGGTGGCGGCGTTTTTTTCGGAAAACATCGACATGTCGTGGCAAACCTTGTTGGTTTGGGGCGTGGTGGTGGCCGTCATGACGGTGCTCGATTTTGTGATTCCGGCCTGGGGCACCAAAAAGTTCGGTGGCAGCAAGCGGGGAGTGGTCGGCTGTGTGATTGGGCTGCTGGTGGGCATGTTTTTCGGTTTCCCTGGAATTGTCATCGGTCCCTTTGTCGGCGCGTTTGCGTTTGAACTGATGGGCGGCATGGCCTCGGACGAAGCGCTCAAGGCCGGTTTCGGCTCGTTCATCGGCTTTTTGCTGGGCACCGTGCTCAAGGTAATTTGCTGTGGCGTCATGGCCTGGCAAGTGGGAAGTTGTTGGGTGTCAGCCGCTTAAAATTTTTATTGCAAATTTTTTATATCGAAATTTGCATATTCGAAAAAAATCGTGCAACTTTGCAACATCAATTTGAATTTTGTATGTTTAAAATGATTGTAGTTGGTAATTATTGGTGGCGCTCGCGAATCCTTCATTCGTGAGTCGAACCCGTACTACCTTCTACCAAGCAATAACGATCAGGTCTGCCGGAAACTCACGACAGACCTGATTTTTTTATGTGAATTTTGAGTAAAACAACAAACATCAACCATATGAACAACTACCACATCGACGAAAATGGATATTACGGACGCTTTGGCGGAGCATACGTCCCCGAAATCCTGCAAAAGAACGTCTCCGAGCTCAAGGCCAACTACCTGCAAATCATGCAGGAGCCTTCGTTCAAGGCCCAGTTGGACCAATTGCTGCACGATTATGTCGGCCGCCCGACGCCCCTCTATTTCGCCGAGCGCCTGAGCGAGCGCTACGGGGCCCAAATCTACCTCAAACGCGAGGATCTGTGCCACACCGGCGCCCACAAGCTCAACAACGCCCTGGGCCAATTGCTGCTGGCCAAGCGCATGGGCAAGACCCGCATCGTGGCCGAGACGGGAGCCGGCCAGCACGGCGTGGGCACCGCCACGGTCTGCGCGCTGATGAATATGGAGTGCGTGGTGTATATGGGAGCCACCGACGTGGAGCGCCAGTACCTCAATGTACAGCGTATGCGGATGTTGGGCGCCACGGTGGTGCCGGTGCACACGGGCAACGGCACGCTCAAAGACGCCACCACCGAGGCCATCCGCGACTGGTGCTGCCATCCCGAAAACACCCACTACATCATCGGTTCGGTGGTGGGCCCCGACCCCTATCCCGACATGGTGGCCCGTTTCCAGTCGGTCATCAGCGAAGAGATTCAAAAGCAGCTGCAGGCCCAGACCGGCCGCACGGCGCCCGACTACCTGATTGCCTGCATCGGCGGGGGTAGCAATGCCGCCGGCACCTTTTACCATTACATCGACAACGAGGCCGTCCGCCTTTATGCGGCCGAAGCCGCCGGCGAGGGCGTCGATCATCCCGACCGCAGCGCCGCCACCATCCATTTGGGCCGCGAAGGCGTGCTGCACGGCAGTCGCTCGCTGGTGATGATGAACGACGACGGTCAAATTGCCGAAGCCTTCTCGATTTCGGCCGGCCTCGACTACCCGGGCATCGGCCCCATGCACGCCCATCTGGCCAAAACGGGCCGCTCCACGGTCTTTGCCATTACCGACAAGCAGGCCATGGCCGCCGCACTCGAGCTGACCCAACTCGAAGGCATTATCCCGGCCATCGAAAGCGCCCACGCGCTGGCCGTGCTGCCACAATGCCGCTTCCAACCCGACGAAGTGGTGGTGCTGACCGTATCGGGCCGCGGCGACAAAGACATGAACACCTACGCATCGTATTTCCAATTGTAAATCAGATAAATAAGAACCCCTTATGTTTACGTATCACACCCACACCAAACAACTGCTGGCCGACCTCTACACCCCGGTCAGCGCCTATCTGCGCCTGCGCGACGTGTATCCGCAAAGCGCCCTGATGGAAAGTTCGGATTACCACAGCGGCGAAAACAGCCGCTCGTTTATCGGTTTTCAGCCCATCGCTTCGGTGAGCGTGGCCCACGGCAAGTCGTGCTGCCGCTATCCAGACGGCAGTCAGATCGAGCGCGAAGTGTCGGCGGCCTATCCGGTCGATCAGGTCATCAACGACTTTTTGCACCAGTTCGAAATTGAGGGCGACGACCGCCAGTACTGCGGCCTGTACGGATTCACCTCGTTCAACGCCGTGCGCTATTTCGAAAACATCCCGGTCAAAGACGTGACCCAACAGCGCAACGACGCCCCCGACTTGCTCTATATCCTGTACAAGACGGTGGTGGTGTTCGACCATTTCAACAACACCATGAAGATCGTGGAACTGCTCACCGACGGCGAGGCCGACCACCTCGAAGAAACCGAAAAACGCATCCAAAAGGCCAACGTGCGCGTCTATGACTTCCATCCGGTGGGCGAAACCACCAGCACCCTGACCGACGAGGAGCACAAGGCCAACATCCGCAAGGGCATCCAGCACTGCTTGCGCGGCGACGTGTTCCAAATCGTGGTGTCGCGCCGCTTTGTCCATCACTACGAAGGCGACGACTTCAAACTCTACCGCGCCCTGCGCAGCATCAACCCCAGCCCGTACCTGTTTTACTTCGATTTCGGCGGCTTCCGCATCTTCGGCTCGTCGCCCGAAACGCACTGCCGCATCGAAGGCGGCCGCGCCTACATCGACCCGATTGCCGGCACGACCAAGCGCACGGGCAACAAGGAGCAGGACGACCGCAATGCCGAGTTTTTGCGCAACGACCCCAAAGAAAACGCCGAACACGTCATGCTGGTCGATCTGGCCCGCAACGATTTGAGCCGCAACTGCCACCAAGTGCGGGTCGATTTTTACAAGGACATGCAGTACTACAGCCATGTCATCCACCTGGTGAGCCGTGTGTCGGGCGAGTTGGATGAGAAAGCCGACCCCATCCTGGCATTCTTCGACACCTTCCCAGCAGGTACCCTCAGCGGTGCGCCTAAAGTTCGTGCGATG
>JAGCZK010000120.1 GCA_017960065.1 Paludibacteraceae bacterium | reverse complement strand
GGCCGATGCCGAAGGCTATTCGTACGAGATTATCTTTGTGAACGACGGCAGTACCGACGATTCGTGGCAGGTGATCCGCCAGTTGTCGGAGGCGAATCCCGAAGTGAAAGGCATCCGTTTCCGCCGCAATTACGGCAAGTCGCCCGCCCTGTACCACGGGTTCAAGGCGGCGCAGGGCGATGTGGTGATTACCATGGATGCCGATTTGCAAGACAGTCCCGACGAAATTCCAGCTCTGTACAAGATGATCACCGAAGAGGGGTACGACCTGGTATCTGGCTGGAAACAAAAGCGTTACGACCCGAAGCTGACCAAAAACCTGCCGAGCAAGCTCTTCAACGCCACCGCCCGCCGGGTGTCGGGTATCCACAACCTGCACGACTTCAATTGCGGCCTCAAGGCCTACCGGCTCGAAGTGGTGAAGAACATCGAAGTCTATGGCGAAATGCACCGATACATCCCGTTTCTGGCCAAGTCGGCCGGATTCACCAAAATCGGCGAGAAGGTGGTGCAGCACCAGGCCCGCAAGTTTGGGGTGAGCAAGTTCGGCTTCAACCGGTTTGTCAACGGCTACCTCGATTTGATTACCTTGTGGTTCTTGTCGAAATTCGGCGTCAAGCCCATGCACTTTTTCGGCGTGTGGGGCAGCCTGATGTTTTTGCTCGGCTTCATTGCCGTGGTGGTGGTCGGCGCCAACAAGTTGTCGGCCATTGTGGCCGGGGTGCGCGCCCCGCTCGTCACCGACAGCCCCTATTTCTACCTCGCCCTGCTGGCGATGGTGCTTGGAACCCAATTTTTTGTCACCGGTTTCTTGGGCGAACTCATTTCGCGTTCGTCGCAAGAGCGCAACGTGTATGGCGTTGCCGAAACCATTAACCTGAAAGACTGATTATGGAAACTTTTTGGAGAATACTCGAGTTTATCCTGCCCACTCTGATTGTCGTGGGCGTGGTGGTGTGGATGCTGTCGCGCCAGTCGGCCGAAGATGACAAGCGCCGCCGTTACCACCTGTTCCGCGAAAACCAGAAAACCGCCACGCCGATCCGCTTTACGGCCTACGAACGGTTGGTGCTGTTTTTGGAACGGATCAGCCCCGAATCGATGCTCGTGCGTCTGCAAGACAATTCGCAGACCTCGGTGCAGTTTCATGCGGCCCTGCTCACCATGGTGCGCGCCGAATACGAACACAACGTGTCGCAGCAGGTGTATGTGAGCGACGAGGCCTGGACCATGGTCAAAAACGCCAAGGAGAGCATCGTGCAACTGATCAATGCCTGTGCGGCTACCGTGCCGCCGACCAATTCGTCGATGGATCTGGCCAAAACCATCCTGGCTACCTACGAAGCTTCGCAGGAGTCGCCGACGGCGGTGGCCGTTTCGTTTTTGAAACACGAGGTGCAACAATACTTTTCGGCTTGAAACATCCGGTTGTACATATCGTCGGACTGATCGTCCTGTTTGCCGGGCTAAGTGCTTGTAGCGACGACTGTTATCTGCCCAAGCAGTCGCTCATGGGCGTGTCGTTTGTCAATGCACAGACAGGGAAAGACCGCACGGTGGTGCTGACCGAGGTGGTGGGCGAAGGTGCCGATTCGGTCTTGTACAGCAGCTCGGCCTCGAAGTGCTATCTGCCGCTCAAGCAGTTGGGCGACGAAACCTGCTTTTTGGTCAGCCTGCGCGACAGTTTCTTCGCCAAACCCGAAATGGTGGTGGACACCACCTATGTCTGGGAGCTCGACGAAAACAGCGATTCCATTCAAGTCATGCAGGTGGACACCAGCATGGTGATACCCGTCACCCAATGCCGTCTGACGGTCCGCCACAGCCAAGTGGCCCAATACATCAGCCCCGAATGCGGTTGTGGGGTGGCCCACCGCCTGTCGGAGGTCAGTTTCGGTACCGAATCGGTCAGCTGTCAGACCGAAATCCTGAACACCAATATCAGCAATACCAATGGAGAAGTGCATGTTCAAATATCTTGGTAGCCTGTTGGTGGGGCTGGTGTTGGCGATGACGGTCAGTGCCCAGGAGGCCGTGCAGGTAACGGAATCGGAGGTGGTGTCGGATGCGAAGCCCGAACCCGTGGCCGAGCCTGCGGCCGAACCGAAGAATCCCAAGGCCAAGGTCTATCAGGGAACGTACCTGAATCTGGATATCTACAACCCGATTTACACGGCTGTTTGCGGCAACCGCTTCGAATTTGAGGTGTCGGTCGATGTGGGCCTGTGGCACCGTTTGTTCCCCAAAGTGGAGTTCGGCATGCAGCTCGTGAATGAAGATCCCGAAATAGCTGATTATCAGAGTAATGGATTTTTCTTCCGGGCGGGTGCCGATTTCAATCTGATGAATTTCCAATCCACGCGCAAATACGACCACAGCCTGTGCATGGGCCTGCGTTACGGCTATGCCCACACCCGCTACGCATTGGCTTCGGCCGAAGGGGGCAGCGATTATTGGGGCGAGTCGGGAACGATCGACGGAGAGGAAGAGGTGTGCGACGCCGGCTGGATCGAAGGGGTGTTGTCCATTCGGGCCGAGGTCTGCCCGCATTTTCTCATCGGTCTGGCCGCCCATCTCAAATTTATGCCGCATTATTATGCCGAGCGGACCAGCGTGCCGGTTTATATCCCCGGATACGGAAAAAACAGTGACGCCACGGCCAATTTCGGCCTCTCGCTCACACTCACGTATCAGATTCCGTACTGAAAAGGCTTATTGTCTGGGAAGTGGATATGTCCTCCATATCAGAAAGAATAATTCTCATACGGCGGTAAAAGTAAAAATCAAGCAGCGTTGAAATTTTCTTGGCTGATTGTTGAAAATATTATCGGTCAAAGGTTTTTCTTTATAAGGTGAAAATCGTACCTTTGCAGTCGATTTAAATCGATTGCAAGAATGACTGACGTACAACTCATGAACCGCGCGGCCGACAACATCCGCAGTCTGTCGGCGGCTATGGTCGAAAAGGCCAATTCGGGGCACCCCGGTGGCGCAATGGGAGGAGCCGATTTTATCAATGTGCTCTATTCCGAATTTTTGGTGTTCGATCCCGAAAATCCCGAGTGGGAGAACCGCGACCGCTTTTTCCTCGATCCGGGGCACATGTCGCCGATGTTGTACAGTACGCTGGCCCTGATGGGTAAATACTCGATGGAAGACATCCAGCAGTTCCGCCAATGGGGCAGCATCACTCCGGGCCATCCCGAAGTGGATTTTGTTCATGGGGTCGAAAACACCTCGGGTCCGCTCGGACAGGGACATACCATGGCCGTCGGCGCTGCCATTGTGGAGCGTTTTATGGCCAGCCGTTTTGGCGAATGGACCGCTCACAAAACCTACGCCTATATTTCGGACGGCGGCATTCAGGAAGAAATTTCGCAAGGCGCGGGCCGCATCGCCGGCACTCTGGGCCTGAGCAATCTCATTTTGTTCTTCGACGCCAACAACGTCCAGCTTTCGACCTTTGTCGATGAAGTGACCACCGAAGACACCGCCAAGAAATACCAAGCGTGGGGGTGGCTGGTGATCGATATCGACGGCAACGACGTCAACCAGATTCGCGAGGCCCTCAAAAAGGCCAACGCCCAAAACGAAAAGCCGACCCTGATCATCGGCCACACCCGGATGGGCAAAGGCGCTCTGGCCGCCGACGGCAGCAGTTGCGAGAACCTGGTTTCGACGCACGGACAGCCCTTGTCGAAAGCGGGTGTCTGCATCGAAAAAACAATTGAAGCCTTGGGAGGCGACCCGCAAAAACCCTTCCAGATATTCCCTGAAGTGAAAGACTTGTACGAGGCCCGCAAGGCCGCTTTGCGCAAACTGGTCGCCGAGCGTCGCGCGTTGGCCGCTCAGTGGGAAATGCAAAATCCCGAACTGGCCCGCAAGTTCCACGCCTTCTACAGCAAACAGTTTGCCCCGATTGATTTTTCGGCCATCAGCCAGAAGAGCAATCAGGCGACCCGTTCGGCGTCGGGGGCGATGCTGTCGGTGTTCTCAGAAAAGATTGAAAACATGATTGTGTCGTCGGCCGACTTGTCGAGCTCCGACAAAACTGACGGCTTCCTCAAAAATTCGAAACCGTTTGTCCGTGGCGACTTTTCCGGCGGCTTTTTGCACGCCGGTGTCAGCGAGCTGACCATGGCTTGTATCATGAACGGTATGGCCTTGCACGGTGGTGTAGTTCCGGTTTGCGGAACCTTCTTCGTGTTCTCCGATTACATGAAACCGGCCTTCCGTATGTCGGCGCTGATGCGTCAGCAGGTCATCTACGTTTGGTCGCACGATGCGTTCCGGGTCGGCGAAGACGGGCCGACACACCAGCCCATCGAACAAGAGATGCAGGTGCGTCTGATGGAGCTGCTGAAGAACCACAAGGGCAAAAACTCGATGCTGGTGTTGCGGCCCGCCGACAGTGTGGAAACCACTGTCGCCTGGGAAATGGCCTTGGCCAATACCGATTCGCCGACCGCACTGATTCTTTCGCGCCAGAATATCAAGGACTTCCGTCCGCAAGCCTACGCCGAGGCCGAAGGGGCCAAGCGTGGTGCCTATATCGCCAAGGATTGTGCCGGTAAGCCCGACGTGATTTTGATTGCAAGCGGTTCGGAAGTTTCGACCCTGTTCGAAGCGGCCACCTTGCTCGAAAAGGACCACCAGCTCAAAATCCGCATTGTATCGGCGCCGTCCGAAGGCCTCTTCTTTGCACAGGATGCCGCCTATCGCCAATCGGTTGTCGATGAGTCGGTGCCCCGTTTCGGTCTGACCGCCGGTCTGCCCATCGTATTCCAACGCATGGTCGGCGCTTCGGGGATGGTCTTCGGTTTGGACCACTTCGGATATTCGGCTCCCTATACCGTGCTGGACGAAAAATTCGGATATACGGCCGAGCAGGTGTCCAAAGAAATTTTGCGCTATTTGCGTTTGTCGTGAAAAATCGGGCGAAAGCCTGGATTTTTCGCTTAAAAAACTTGTGCAAAGTGCATGATTTTCAAAAAAACTTGCTACCTTTGCACTGCGTTTGACTCCGTAGCTCAGTTGGTAGAGCAACTGACTCTTAATCAGTGGGTCGAGGGTTCGAGCCCCTCCGGGGTCACCAAACGAAAAAAGACTTCCGATTTTATCGGAAGTCTTTTTTCGTTTTCACACAGCCAATGACGGCTCAATAATTCTCAGCCTTGACCTGGAAGTAGGCTTGCGGATGGTCGCAGACGGGGCAAATCTCTGGAGCGGATTTGCCAACCACAATGTGTCCGCAGTTGGAGCATT
>JAGCZK010000119.1 GCA_017960065.1 Paludibacteraceae bacterium | reverse complement strand
GACTCGTCATTCCATACGGTGGCGATCAGTTGTTCGCGGGTAAAGGCGGTGTCGGGTTTGGACAGGAAAATCTGGAGCAACTCAAACTCCTTTTTGGTAAGTTTGAGCTTGGTGCCTGCGATGCTGGCGGTTTTGTCAACGGGATTGACGCGCAAATCCTTAAAACTCAGAATACCGGCCTGCTGGTCCTGCAACTGGCGTTGGGCCGCCGGCGAGCGTTTGAGCACGGCGCGTACGCGGGCCACCACCTCGTTGATGGAGAAGGGTTTGGAGATGTAATCGTCGGCACCGATGGAAAATCCCGTCAGCTTGTCGTTTTCGGTATCCTTGGCGGTGATGAAGATAATGGGCGTCTCCTGGTCGCGTTTGCGGATTTGGGCGGCCAGCTTGAAGCCCGAAATCTCGCCCATCATCACATCGAGCAGGTACAGCTGGTACGATGTGAGGTCCAGTTTGAGCGCTTCTTCGGCACTATAGGCTACATCGACCATAAACCCTGCGTTTTCGAGGTTGAACTGCAGAATTTCGCACAAATCCTCTTCGTCATCGACGACTAAAATACGTTGGTAGTTCTCCATAGTTTATTTTTTAAAGGCGAAAAAGACCGCCATGATCAGACATAAAAAGCAGGCGATGTGATTCCATGCCAGTTTGGTTTTGAAGGCAATCATCGAAAAAACGACGAAGACCGTCAGGGTAATCACTTCCTGAATGACCTTGAGTTCGAGTAGCGAAAATGGGCCGCCGTTGCCGGTGAAGCCAATCCGGTTGGCCGGAACCTGCAGAAAATACTCGAACAGGGCGATGAACCAACTCATCAAAATCACCACCACCAGGGGCAGTGCCGCAAACCAGTCGTAGTCTTTGAGTCGCAGGTGCCCGTACCAGGCCACGGTCATGAAAATGTTGGCCACGATCAGCAGGACGATTGTCAGAATACCGGTAGTGATTTTAGGATTCATACGTTAAGAAGTTTTTCGGGTGAGTTGGTCGCAAAGTTCTTCGCAGCGCGACAGCTTGCCGTTGACCAGACATACATTGACGGCTTTGGCGCGTACGCAGACCCGGTTTTCGGGAATTTGAATGATTTCGTGGTGGAATATTTGCTTGTAACCGTCGGTTTCGACGCGGACTTGCGAAACGAACTCGTCGCGGCTGCGCAGCGGTGACTTGTAGTTGAGCTCGATGCGTGCGATGACCGCATCGATGCCGCGCTGGTGCAAATCGGCAAAACTGATGCCCCTGCTCAGCAAAAACTCGTGGCGGGTATGCTCGAGGTAGTGCTGGTAGTTGGCGTTGTTGACGATGCCCTGCAAGTCGCATTCGTAATCGCGCACTTTGAATTTGAGTTCGAAATCGGGATTCTTCATGGTTGCTGATTGGCGTGGATGAGTTGGTAGCCGATGAGGCGGTCGTAACGTCCGCCAAACGACCGGTGATAGACATAGATGCTGTATTCGTTGGCCGTCTGCCATTTGTTGCCCTCAATCAGGGCCGTCTGGGCCTGTCCGCTTCCGGCCGGGACAAACAGGTACTGGTAGTTGTAGCCCCCCTGCTTGAGCAGCAGAATGTGCTCGTACGCCTGCGTCTGCGGATTGTAAGACATGCGTGCCGCCTCGTCGAGTTTCCAGCCGGTCAGCTCGCCCGACAGATAGACCTCGCCGTCGAGCGCTTGCCCAACGGGCAGGTTGAAATGGGTGAAATAGTAGTCGGCTTCGATTTCGGGATGCTCCGAATACTGGAGGTTGACCCGGTACCGGCCGGCCACATCGCGGATGTAGTCGTACTCGCGAGAGGTGCGGAGCTCGTCGGGGTAGAGGGTGACATGGTAGTACGGCGCATGGTAGGTGATGCTCTCGACGCGTTCGCTAAGCACATGTTGCGACGAAATGTCGAATACGCGGTAGGTGTTGCCCGCCTCGAATATCAGGTTCTTGTGGTGGCGGTAAACCGCCTTGCCGTGCTCGACATAATTGGGGCTGTCCACCCACACGGCATTGTCGTAACGGCCGTTTTGGCGGACCAGCACAAACAGCTCGCGGTCGGGGCTGTTGATGCGGTAGTTGGGGTAGAGCAGGTCGAGTTGCACCTGTTGGTAGTCGCGCTGGTACGAAATGTCGGTCCGGGCAGTTGCCAGCGCCTGGATTTCCATTTTGGGCTCCACTACCTGAAACACGGCGTTGAGGACGGGTTTGTCCTCGTCATTGTCTTCGAAAACCCGCAGCAGGTAGTTGCCCGACACCTTGAACCGGCAGTCTTCGTTCGGAAAACGCAGGCTGTAGTGGGTGTAGGTCATGTAGGTGTTGAACGAGTACAGGTATTCGTCGAGATAACCGTTGGCGAAGCCGTCGATGAATTCGCTGTCGGACAGGTCGTCCACCTCGCCGAAGCGGTTGCAGTGGTAAAAACGGTACGAATAGGTGCTCTGGCTCGAGTTCAGGTCGTCGAACGACAATACCAGCTGCTCGTTCGAGCCCAGGCTGATGACCGGTTGCCGGGTAGAGGTGCCCGGATTGTACACCTGTACCGAACGGATGTTGCGCTGGAGCGCTCCGGTGATGTGGCCGCCGGCCCACAGGGGCAGGCAGAGCAGCCATCCGAAAATCAAGCATATCCCGACTCTCATAGTTAGACAAAGTTACGAAAAAAAGCGATACCCTCCCCGAAGTTCGTGCATTTTTTACAAAATTAAAACGCAGACCGCCCGGGGCGGCCTGCGTTTAATGGGAGGGCGGAGATTCTTTTCGCGCGGCTTATTGCGCAAATTTGTTTTTGATCGGACGGTTGTCGATAACGCGTACGCTCTTGCCCTGATAGCGGTCGATGCTGCCCGGGGCCATGATTTTGACGTCGGCCTTGATGGCGATAACGCTTTGCAGCTTCGAAGCCAGTTTCTTTTTGAGCGCCAGCTCGCCCACCATTTCGGTGGTGTAGAACTCCTTGCGCACTTCGACCTGTACCTGGATGGTGTCGAGGTTGTTGACGCGATCGACCACAATCATGTAGCGGGGTTCGAATTCGGGCAGGCTCAAGATCACGCTCTCGATTTGCGAGGGGAACACGTTGATGCCGCGGATGATGAGCATGTCGTCGGAACGGCCCATGATTCCCGACATGCGGATCGAGGTGCGGCCGCAGGAGCAGGCGCCCTCCATCAGCGAGCAGATGTCGCGGGTGCGGTAGCGCAGCACCGGCATGCCTTCCTTGGTCAGGGTGGTGAACACCATTTCGCCCTGTTGGCCGATGGGAAGCGGCTGCAGGGTGTTGGGGTGGATGATTTCGGGGAAGTAGTGGTCCTCGCAGATGTGCGAACCGTTCTGGCAGTCGCATTCGTACGACACGCCCGGGCCGACCACTTCGCTAAGGCCGTAGATGTTGTACATTTTGAGCCCCATGCGGTTTTGGATTTCCTGACGCATCTCTTCGGTCCAAGGTTCGGCACCGCAGATGGCCGACTTCAAGGCCAGCTCCTCTTTCTTGATGCCCAGTTTGTCCATGGTCTCTGCCAGATACAGCATGTACGACGGGGTGGCGGCGGTGCCGGTGATTTTGAGGTCGCGCATCAGGCGCAGGTGCTTTTCGGTGTTTCCGGTCGAGGTCGGGACAACAGCGGCTCCGATGTTCTCAACACCGTAGTGCAGTCCGAGGCCGCCGGTGAAGAGGCCGTAGCCGTACGATACCGAGAAGGTGTCGTTCTTGCCCATGTTGGCGGCCGTCAGGCAGCGGCTGACGCATTCGGCCCACACTTCGAGGTCTTTGCGGGTGTAGCCGACGATGGTGGGGTTGCCGGTCGTGCCGCTCGAGGCGTGTACGCGTACGATGTCGGCCATGTTGGCGGCCTGCAGCCCGTAGGGGTAGTTGTCGCGCAGGTCCTGCTTGGTGGTGAAGGGCAGTTTGGTGATGTCTTCGATGCCGCGGATGTCACCGGGCTCGAGCCCCAAGTCCTGCATCTTCTTATGGTAGAAGGGGACGCGTTCGTACACATATTTGACAAGTTCGACCAGTCGTTTGCTTTGCAAGTCGCGCATTTCGTCGCGCGACATACATTCGATTTTCTGATTCCAGATCATGGTGGTGTATAGTTTGTTTTTTTCTTGTTTCTATTGGTTGTTTTCGTGAAAACGCCTCATGCGCTCCTCGAGAATGGGGTATTGGTCTTCGCGGACAAACGAGGTGCAGATGCGCAGGCCTTCCTGCTCGCTGCCTGTCGGGTTGAGCGCAATCGCACTGACGCCGTAGAACAGCAGCTCATATACCAGTTCGATGCCCGTTTTGCCGGGGTAGCCGATGGTGAAGTAAAAGCCATTGCCCAGCGGACGGTCGATGTCTTTGTCATAGACAATGTAAAAGCCGTTGTCTTGAAAAATCTGCTTGAGCTTTTCGGCGCGGTGGCCGTATTCGTACACCGTGTGCAAAAAGTTGTATTCCTTGTTGACGGCGGCGTTGAACATGGCCGCCAGTGCCACTTGCGGCGAGTGGGCGGTGCCGGCCGACAGCGTGTACAGAATGCGGTTGGTATATACCGTGCCGAACCCGCCAATTCCGTAACGTTGGCGCAACCCCTCGTATTCGCGGGCGAAGAGCTTGTCGGACATGGCCACCACGGCAATGCGCTGGCCGGCATAGCTGAAGGCCTTCGAACCCGAAATCATCAGTATATAATTATCGGTATAATGGGCCACCGAGGGTTGGTAGGGCGGCTCGTAGGGTTTGGACAGGTCTTCGCGGAAGTCCATGCCGAAATACGCCAGGTCTTCGATCACCGTGACGTCGTATTTTTTCGAAAGCCGGCCGATGGCCCGAAGTTCGGAGTCGGTCAGGCAGGTCCATGCGGGGTTGTTGGGGTTGGAGTAGAGCAGCGCGCAGTACTCGCCGGTCTGGAGCAGCGACTCCACTTTTTCGGCCAGTTTTTCGCCGCGGTATTCGAAGGTGTCGAACGAATCGTACTCCATGCCGATGACTTTGAGCTGGGTTTTCTGTACCGGGAAACCCGGGTCGATGAACAGCACTTTGCGTTTGCGGCTGTCGCATTGGCCACAGAGTAGGAACGCCGCAAAGCAGCCTTGCATCGAACCGCAGGTCGGCACGCAGCTTTCGGGGGCGATGTCCACGTTGATGAACGCCTTGATGAACTTGGAGGCGGCTTCTTTGAACTGGGGAATGCCGTGAAGCGGCGGATATTTCGACGAGACACCGTTGCGGATAGCCTGGAGTTCGGCTTCTACGCCGATCTGCTCGGGCGGAAATCCGGGCGAACCGATTTCGAGGCGGACAAACTTTTCGCCGGTTTCCTCTTCGATTTTATTGGCGATGTTGACAATGTCGCGGATAGTCGCATAATTGAAACTCGGCAGTCGGAAACTGTCGATGGCGGCTTTGACGGTGGTGTAGTCTAAAGGCGTGTTGGTGTTCATACAGCGTTATTTGAAGGCTCTGCCAATCTCGAGTGCACGCAGGTTCATTTCCACGACCGCTTCGGACTTGTTGCCGAAGACGGTTCTGACGCTTTCGGCAATGGCGTCGAATCCGAGCCCCAGGAATTCGGCGGTGGCACCCAGCAAAATCATGTTGGCCGAGCGGGCGATGTTGTTTTCTTTGGCGATTTTGTCGAGTTCGATGAGTTTGACCCGTCCGTGCGAACGCAACTCGCTCAGTACGGATTCGATGTCGGGGTAGTTGGGGATGTTGACAAAGGCGTCGGCCGAACTGATGATCCATCCGTCTTTCGACAGATAGGGCAGGTAGCGCAGGGCTTCGAGCGGCTCCATGGCGATGATGACGTCGGCTCCGCCCAGCGGAATGAGGTCGGAGGCGATGGGCATGTCCGAAAGACGCAGGTTCGACTGTACGTCGCCGCCGCGCTGGCTCATGCCGTGGACTTCGGCCTGTTTGATGTACAGGTTGTTGGCCAGGGCCGCCTGGCCGATGACGGTCGCAATGGACAAGATGCCTTGTCCACCCACGCCCGAGAGTATGATGTCTGTTTTCATATTATTTACTGTTTTTCTGTTTGGCCTTGCGCGAGAGTGTCTGGATGCACGCGCGGCGCGGGATGATGACCGAAAGTCCTTGGTAATTGAATTCCTGCTCCATGACCCGGGTGATTTCGTCCATGTTCTGCGGCAGCGGGTTGACAACGTGCAGGTGCTCCTTGTCCACGCCCAAGCCGATACAGATGGCCTCGAACTTGTTGGTGCCGGCCGAATCCTGTCCGCCGGTCATGGCGGTGGTCAGGTTGTCGGAGATGCTGACGGTGATGGGTGAATTGCAGTTGATGGCGTCGAGCAGTCCGGTCATGCCCGAATGGGTGAAGGTAGAGTCGCCGATGACGGCGATGGCCGGGAAGACCCCTGCGTCGGCCGCACCTTTGGCCATGGTGATGGAGGCGCCCATGTCCACGCAGCTGTT
>JAGCZK010000118.1 GCA_017960065.1 Paludibacteraceae bacterium | reverse complement strand
CTACGACTCACAACAGATCGAGCTGACGGGCCTGGTCACCAACGAGCAGGCCGACACCTCCAAGGTGAAAGGCTTTGTGTCGCCCGCACACAACAACATGCTGCTCGAATGCGACATCAACAACCTGAACCTGCAGTTTATCAAGCCCTACCTCGCCACCTTTGCCAATGACTTCAACGGCATTGCCAAGGGCAAGCTCTATATCGGTGGCGACGACTTGGAAAAGATTCAGGTTTGGGGCGACGCCTTCGTGCACGACGGACGGTTGGCCATCGATTTCCTGAAAACCACCTTCTTCTTCGAAGACTCGGTTCACCTCAAGAAACAGGCGATTATTCTGGACGACATTGACATTCGCGACCAGTTCGGGCACACCGGCAAAGTGGATGCGCTGATTACGCACAAGTTCTTCGACGACTTCCGTTTTAACATCAACTTTGAAGTCAACGAAATGCTGGTGTTCGATGCCGACGAAACCGAAAGCCCCGATTTCTTCGGACACATTCTGGTCGATGGCAAGGCCAAGATTACAGGCGACGCCAACACCATGGACATTTTTGTGAGCGGCACTCCGAAAAAAGGCAGTACCTTCAGCGTGCCGGTCAACTCGTACACACAGGCAACCGACAACAAGTTCATCACGTTTGTCAACCGCGAGGAGGAGCGCAAGAAATCGCCCGAAGAGCGTCGGAAACGCCGTCTGATCGAAGCCCCCACCACCAAGCTCAACGTATCGCTCAACATCGAGGTCACCCCCGATGCCGAAGTGCAGATCATCTTCGACAACCGCACCAACGACGTCATCCGGGCCAACGGCGAGGGCAACCTCAAGGTCGATGTTGACCAAAACGGCAATGTAAAGCTGTACGGCAACTTCGACATTACCGAGGGTGAGTACAACTTTTCGTTGGGCGGCGCCATGCGCAAAAAATTCGAGGTGGGCGACAACAGCAGCATTGCCTTCGACGGCGACCCGATGAGCGGCATCATGGACATCAACGCCACCTACCAGACGACCGCCTCGCTGGTCGATTTGCTCGACGAGGCCATGCTCTCCGACATCGTCAACAAAACGGTCAAGGTACTCTGCATCGCCAACATCACCGGCCCCCTGCAAGAGCCGACCATCCGCTTCGACATCCAACTGCCCACGGCCGACGAAGAAATCCAGCGGCGGGTGCTGTCGGCCATCAACACCGAAGAGATGATGAGCCAGCAAATGGTGTTCTTGCTGCTTACCGGCAAATTCTACAACCCCGAGGTGACCAAAAACACGTCGAGCTACTCCACCGAACTGGCGGCGTCGTTCGCTACGGCCACGCTCTCCAGCCAGCTCAACTACTGGCTGTCGCAAATCAGCAACAACGTCAACCTGGGCCTCAACTTCCGTCAGGACAATCAGGACATCGACGTCAACCGCTCGTTCGAAGTCAACATTTCGACCAACTTCCTCGACAACCGCCTGCTCATCAACAGCAACCTCGGCTACCGGCAGCAATACGGCAGCCAGGACTTTATCGGCGACTTCGACATCGAATACAAACTGACGCCGGCCGGCCACCTGCGCCTCAAGGCCTACAACCAGACCAACGACAAACTCTACTCCACCGCCCTTTATACCCAGGGGCTGGGTATCATGTACAAAGAGGATTTTGACACTTGGAAAAACCTGTTCGACGGCTACAAGGAGTCGTTGCGCAAGCCGACCGAAGAGGAGCAGGCGGAGAAAGAAGCACGCAAACAACGCGAAAAGGCCCGCAAGGCCGAGGCAAAAATCGCCCGCGCCAAACTCCGCGAAGACCGCCGTCGCCGGCACAAAGAGTTTGTGGCTGCCGAAAAGAAGCGCAAAGCCGAAGAGCGCGAAGCCAAGAAACAGAAAACCTCCGACTGATGCAGCCGGAGGTTTCTTCTTTATCGGAGAGTTCTACACTTACTTCACTTCCCACGTATCGTTGGTCATGAGCAGCTCTTGGAAGTTGTGATACTTCTTTTGAGCGCTGACCTCTTCCACCTGCTCGTGTACGGCGTCGTTGTAGGTCGGAGCCTCCACGTCGCGAATCACGCCCAGTGCAATGGGGAAATCAGGACCTTCCATCAACGCCAGCTTCAGTTGCAGGGTGTTGTCCTGGCAATGTGCATCGTGTACCAGAATGTCCTTTTCGGTGATACCGTTTTCGCCGAGCTTCACCACTTTCAGGCCGAAGCCTTCCTGCATCAGGCCAAACTCTTTGTTGGCACCGAACAGCATGGGCTTGCCGTGTTCGAGGTAGATGGCGTTTTTGGCACGCGATTCAATCGTAGCGACGGCATCGTGGGTGCCGTTGTTGAAGATCATACAGTTTTGGAGCACCTCCACCACCGAAGCACCTTTGTGGGCGGCTGCGGCCACCAGCACGTCTTCACAACCATTGGTATCGACAGCGACACAGCGGGCGAAGAAACGGCCGCGGGCACCGAAGCACAACTCGGCGGGACGGAACGGGTCTTCGACCGTACCGTAGGGCGACGATTTGCTGACAAAACCACGGCACGAGGTCGGCGAATACTGACCTTTGGTCAAGCCGTAGATGCGGTTGTTGAGCAAAATCATGTTGATGTCGATGTTACGACGGATGGCGTGGATGAAGTGGTTGCCGCCGATGGCCAGGCCGTCGCCGTCGCCCGAAATCTGCCAGATGGTCAGATCGGGGTTCACCACTTTGGTACCGGTTGCAATGGCAGCGGCACGTCCGTGAATGGTGTGCATGCCGTAGGTGTTCATGTAATAGGGCAGACGCGACGAGCATCCGATACCCGAAATTACGGCCGTATTATGCGGTGCGACGCCAATGGTAGCCATTGCCTTGTGCAGGGCAGCCAAAAATGCGTGGTCGCCACAACCCGGACACCAACGCGGTTGACCGGCTTTGAAATCTTTTGCTGTATAT
>JAGCZK010000117.1 GCA_017960065.1 Paludibacteraceae bacterium | reverse complement strand
GTCGCTTCCTTGCTCTTGTATTTGGAGATGCGGTGCAGCCAGTGGATGTTGACGAAGAGGATGTCGTCGTCGCGGAAGGTGAGTTTGATCATCTCCTGCATTTTGCCTCCCACCTCCATTTTGATGAGACCGCCGAACCGTCCGACACCGTGGTCGGAGTGCACGATGTAGTCGCCGATGCGGAACTGCATCAGCTCTTTGAGCGACAGGGCCAGTTTGCCGGCCCTGGCTTTCGCCGAGCGCAACTGGTATTTTTGGAAACGGTCGAAAATCTGGTGGTCGGTATAGACACAGATGCGTAGGTCGTGGTCGATGAAGCCTTCGTGCAGAATGCCCGTCAGCGGTTTGAAGGCCACCTGCTCGGTACGTTCTGCAAAAATGTCGCTGAGCCGGTCGATTTGCTTGGGGTTGTCGCTGCAAATGTAAATGTCGTAGCCCAAGGCATGCCGTTTGCTCAGGTCGTCGGTGACCCAGTCGAAATTCTTGTGGAAGAGCGGTTGCGCCTCCTGATCGAGCGTAAGCTGGTTTTTGATTTGGCAGAGCGGATGGTGCCCCCATTCGAGCAGGCTGTATTCCGACAAGGCGGTGGCAAACTCCTCGGGCTTGGCAAAGTGCGGGTGGTGGCCGTTGGCCTCCCATATTTCGCCGATGCGGTCGCAGGCAAATGCGCCGTCGCAAACGCAAAGCAGGGTCCCTTTCGGGAAAAAGGAGAAGACGCTGGCCTCGTTTTCGGGGGCTTGCGAGTGGAGGATGTTTGATACGATGGTGATGTCGTCCAACGAGCTGACCGACAACTGGTTTTCGATGTCGAAGGTGCGCAGCGAGTCGATTTCGTCGCCCCAGAAGTCGATGCGGTAGGGCAGGTCGCTCGAGAAGGAGAACACGTCGATGATGCTGCCGCGTACGGCAAACTGTCCGGGCTCATAAACGAAATCGACTTGTTCGAAGCCGTATTGTTCGAGCAGGTTGGTCACGAACTGCAGGTCGGTCTTTTCGCCCTGATGCAGGTGCAGGGTCTCTTTCGAGAGCAGCGCCTGGTCAATGACCCGTTCCGACAGGGCTTCGGGGTAGGTGACGATGGTCCAGCCGGTAATGTTGCCGATGCCCGACAGTGCTTCGGTGCGCAGCACCTGGCTCGGAGCGTCTTGGGGCTGTCCGTCGAGGATTTTCTTTTTGTAGGAGGATGGCAGGTAGAAGACCTTTTCGGCAGGGCTGAGCCCCAACAGATCGTTGTACAGGTAAGCGGCCTCCTCCTGGTCGTGTGCGACGAATACGGCCGCCCGCCCCTGCGACTTTTGCGCAGTGTGGGCCAGCAGGGGGACCGACGATCCGCTGGCCCCATTGAGTTGCAGATTGCTGTGCCTGGCCTGGGCCCATGCTTCGAGCGTGGGGTAGGCGGGATGTCGTTTCAGTATGTCGGCAAATTCCTGTAAATTCATGTCTGTGACCCGTCTTCGGGCAAAACCTTGCAAAAGTAATCAAATTGTGAAAGTATTGCAAAGTCCCGGACGATTTCCTTGACAGTTTCCGGATTATTTTGTAAATTTGCTCAATACCACAGAGAATCGCCTTATGAAAAAGTTGCTTCCTTTAGTGTGCGCCCTGGCGCTGCCCGTATTGGTGTCGGCCGGCAATACCATGTATTGCGCCCAGGCGCTGAATTCCGCCGCCACCGCCGCCGACTACTTCCGCCGAGCCCTGGCCGAAAAAAACGCCAACAACCGCCAATATTATATGGAGAAGGGCACCGAAGCCGCCGACGAAGCCGTCGGTTACTGCGGCTCCTGCGGCTGCGACCTGGCCCAAGGCGAAGCCGAATCGGGCAACGAATTCGGC
>JAGCZK010000116.1 GCA_017960065.1 Paludibacteraceae bacterium | reverse complement strand
GGTGGGGACAAACAAGTGCTACATCACCTCGCAGAATCATGGCTATGCCGTAGATGCCTCGACGTTGCCTGCTGACTGGGAACCGCTCTTCGTGAACATGAACGACGGCTCGAACGAAGGAATCCGCCACAAACAGCAGCCCTGGATGTCGGCGCAATTCCACCCCGAAGCCTGCTCAGGCCCCGTCGATACAGAGTTTCTGTTCGACGATTTTGTCCAACTTCTAAACGCAAAAAGCCATGATTAACCCCAAGATAAAGAAAGTATTGGTGCTCGGTAGCGGCGCCCTCAAAATCGGCGAGGCCGGAGAATTCGACTACAGCGGCTCGCAAGCGCTCAAGGCCCTGCGCGAAGAAGGGGTCGAAACCATCCTCATCAACCCCAACATCGCCTCGGTACAGACCTCGCAAGGGGTGGCCGACCACGTTTATTTTTTGCCGGTGGAACCGGATTTTGTCGAACGCATCATCGAAAAGGAACGTCCCGACGGACTGTTGCTGTCGTTTGGCGGACAGACCGCCCTCAACTGCGGCGTGGCCCTGCACCGCTCGGGAGTGCTGCAAAAATACCAGGTCGTAGTGTTGGGTCCGCCCGTGCAGGCCATCATCGACACCGAAGACCGCGACCTGTTTGTCAAACGCCTCGACGAAATTGAGGTGAAGACCATCAAGAGCCAAGCCTGCGCCACCATCGACGAGGCCCGCGAGGCCGCCAAAGCGCTGGGCTACCCCGTCATTATCCGCGCCGCTTACGCCTTGGGCGGTCTCGGCTCG
Source organism: Paludibacteraceae bacterium (assembly GCA_017960065.1). Classification (GTDB taxonomy): domain Bacteria; phylum Bacteroidota; class Bacteroidia; order Bacteroidales; family Paludibacteraceae; genus Enterocola. Next base: position 1,141 of record JAGCZK010000116.1, on the reverse strand, counting down.
GGTTTCTGCGACGACGAGGCGCAACTGCTCCGGCAGGTCGAGGACGCGTTTTCGTTCTCGCCCCAAGTGCTGGTCGAAAAGAGCCTGAAAGGCTGGAAAGAAATCGAATACGAGGTCGTTCGCGACCAGTACGACAACTGCATCACGGTCTGCAACATGGAGAACCTCGACCCGCTGGGCATCCATACGGGCGACTCCATTGTGGTGGCCCCCTCGCAAACGTTGAGCAACGCCGAATACCACAAACTGCGCGCCATCGCCATCAAAATCGTGCGCCACATCGGCATTGTCGGCGAATGCAACGTGCAATACGCCCTCGACCCCAATTCCGAAGACTACCGCGTCATCGAGGTCAACGCCCGTTTGAGCCGTTCGAGTGCCCTGGCCAGCAAGGCCACCGGCTATCCCCTGGCTTTCGTCGCCGCCAAACTGGGCTTGGGCTACGGCCTGTTCGAACTCAAAAACTCGGTGACCAAAACCACCTCGGCCTTCTTTGAACCGGCCCTCGACTATGTGGTCTGCAAAATTCCGCGTTGGGACTTGTCGAAGTTCCATGCCGTCAGCCACGAGTTGGGCTCGTCGATGAAGAGTGTGGGCGAAGTGATGGCCGTGGGCCGTACCTTTGAAGAGGCCCTGCAAAAAGGCCTGCGCATGATCAACCAGGGCATGCACGGCTTTGTCGAAAACAAAGACCTGATGGTGAGCGATGTCAAATCCATCCTGACCCAACCCACCGACATGCGCATTTTCGCCGTATCGCAGGCGCTGCAAGAAGGCTACAGTGTGGAGCAGGTTCATCAAATGACCAAAATCGACTGCTGGTTTTTGCACAAACTCCAGCACATCATCCGTCTCAACGAAGACCTGCAATCGCTCCGCTACCTGTCGGACATGCACCGCAATATGGACGAGGAGGAGTTTTTGGAAGAACTCGAAGCCCCCGAAGTGGTCGGTCTGCTGCAAGCGGCCAAGACCTACGGATTCTCCGACTTCCAGATTGCCCGCGCCGTCGGGCTCGAGGCCGACATGAAGATGGAAAACGCCGGACTGCTCGTGCGCAAATGGCGCAAGTATCTGGGCATCGAACCCGTCACCAACCAGATCGACACGCTGGCCGCCGAATACCCCGCCCAAACCAACT
>JAGCZK010000115.1 GCA_017960065.1 Paludibacteraceae bacterium | reverse complement strand
CGGGCAAGCAGGATGTGCTGCGCTATGTGCTGACCGCCAACGCGCCCGAAACCAAAGACAACGACTTTACCTGGCGCGATTTCCAAGCCCGCAACAACAACGAACTGGTGGCCATCTACGGCAACTTCGTCAACCGGACCATGGTGCTGACGCACAAGTACTTCGGCGGTAAAGTGCCCGCTTGCGGTGAGCTGACCGACTACGACCGTCAGACCCTGTCCGAGTTTTCCGGGGTCAAACAGGAAGTGGAGCGCCTGCTCGACAACTTCAAGTTCCGCGACGCGCAAAAAGAGGCCATGAACCTGGCGCGTATCGGCAACAAATACCTCGCCGACACCGAACCTTGGAAACTGGCCAAAACCGATATGGAACATGTGGGCACGATTTTGAACCTGGCCGTTCAGATTACGGCCAATCTGGCCATCGCCTTCGAACCCTTCCTGCCGTTCTCGTCCGAAAAACTGCGCCGCATGCTGCAGCTCAACGACTGGAAGTGGAGCTCGCTGGGTTCGCTCGATTTGATTGCCGTCGGCAGCCAGCTGGGGCAGGTCGAACTGCTGTTCGAAAAGATCGAAGACGCTCCCATCGAAGCTCAGATCAAACGCCTCGACGACATCAAGAAACAGAATGAGGCGGCCAAACGCGAACAGGAACTCAAGAACTTTACGCCCCAACCGGTCAAAGACCCCGTGGTGTTCGAGGAGTTTGAAAAACTCGACATCCGCGTCGGTACGGTGCTGGAGTGCTCGCGCGTGCCCAAGGCCGACAAGCTGCTTCAATTCAAGATTGACGACGGCATGGGTGGCCGCACCATTGTGTCGGGCATTGCCGCCTATTATCAGCCCGAAGAGCTGGTGGGCCGGCAAATCTGCTTCATCGCCAACTTTCCGCCCCGCAAACTCAAGGGCGTCGAAAGCCAGGGCATGATTCTGTCGGCGCAGGATGCCGACGGCCGCCTGTCGGTGGTGACGCCCTCGCAACTGGTCAAAAACGGCATTCAAGTGGTGTAAGCCCTTTGTCAGGATACCAACAAAAAAGCTTCCCGAAATCTCGGGAAGCTTTTTTTGTGGTCGGCCGGCCCGTCGTTAACGGGGCAGGGCGGCGTAGCGCCAGCGCGAGTCCGGGTTGTGCCGGATGGTCAGGCCTTGGCTTTCCTGTTCGAACAGGTGGATGCCCATGGCAATGGCGGCCGCCTCTTCGGGCGTCGGTTCGCCAGCCTTGCCGGCAGCCTTGGCGGGAGTGGCCTGGGCTTTGTTTTTGGCAGCCTCCAAGTCTTTGTTAAACTGCTCTTTGGCCTGTCCGCTCTTGTAGGCGCGGTATTGGGTTTCGTGCATGGCAAACTCGAAGAGCTCTTCGTCGTCCTCGCCACGGTCCCAGCCGTTTTCTTCCATCTCCTTGATGAAGCGGGGCAGGTCGTCGGGGTAGTTGTCCTGCGGGTTGGTGGTCGTGAATTCGTAGCCTTTTTCCTTGGCCAGCGCCTTGAGTTCGGGAGCCACCTCGCCGGGCAGCTGGCCGCTCTTACCCAAAATCATGCCCCAGATGCTGTCGTCCATCATCGAGTAGCGGGGTTGCCCCATCGACTCGGCGAAGAGGTTCATCAGGGCGATGTTTTTGACGTATTGGCTGAAGGGCGTTACCAGTGGGGGATATCCGACTTTGGGCCAAACGTAGGCGACTTCGTCGAACAGACGCACCAGCAGGGCGTCTTCGGTGTAGGGTTCCAGTCCCTGGGCCTTGCGGTTGTTGTTGATGGCGGCCATCATGCCGGTCAGGTCGGCCATCATCGAGCCCATCATACCGCCGGGCAGGCCGCAGCCGAGCAGCAGCGACGACATCAGTTTGTTGCCCGGGTTCATAAAGTATCCGAGGAAATCGTCGATAAACTCTTGGGTGAGTTTGCGGACTTCCATGTAGGCTTCCATATTGATTTCGGGCACTTTGAATCCGGCGTGTTTGAGCATGCTCTGCACCGAAATCACATCGGGGTGCACCTTGCCCCACGAAAGGGGTTCGACGGCCGTGTCAATGATGTCGGCGCCGGCTTTGCACACTTCGAGGATGCTGGCCATCGACAGGCCGGGGCCGGAGTGGCCGTGGTATTGGATAAGCACCTTCGGGTGGGCGGCCTTGATCATGGCCACCAGTTTGCCCAGCATGGCCGGTTGGCCGATGCCTGCCATGTCTTTGAGGCAGATTTCGGGCGCGCCGGCCGCAATGAGTTGTTCGGCAATGCCGAAATAGTATTCGGCCGTATGAATCGGGCTGTTGGTGATGCAAAGGGTCGCTTGCGGAATCATGCCGGCCTCGAGGGCGTAGCGGATGCTCGGAATGATGTTGCGCACATCGTTCAGGCCGCAGAAGATACGGGGAATGTCAACGCCTTGCGCGTGTTTCACCTTGTACATCAGGCGGCGGACATCGGCCGGGACGGGGAACATGCGCAGCGCATTGAGGCCGCGGTCGAGCATGTGGGTCTGGATGCCGGCTTCGTGAAAGGGCTTGGTGAAGGCGCGGACGGCCTTGTTGGGATTTTCACCATAAAGCAGGTTCACTTGCTCGAACGCTCCGCCGTTCGTTTCGACACGGGCGAAGCAGCCCATGCGGATGATGGCCGGGGCAACGCGGACAAGCTGGTCGAGGCGGGGCTGGTATTTGCCCGAACTCTGCCACATGTCGCGATAGACTAAGCTGAATTTGATTTCTTTTTGCATGATGTATGTTATTGGTCCAATCCCGCCAAGGCTTTGCCTGGAGACTGGTATTGATGCGCAAAATTAGTCAAAAAACGGGGGATGGCAAAAAAAGATGACATAATTTAGGATTTGCAGGCCTTGAACAGCCGTGCGGCCAGGGCGCCGGCAATGTTGTGCCACACGCTGAACACGGCGCCGGCAACGGTGGCCATGGGCAGTGCGGCAAAGTGCTGTTTGGCCAGGGCGCAGGCCAGTCCGCTGTTCTGCATGCCCACTTCGATGCTGACGGCGGTGCGTTTTTCGGGCAAAAGCCGCAGCAGGCGCGCCACCGCATAGCCTAAGGCAAAGCCCGACAAATTGTGCAGGATGACCACCCCGATGACGAGGATGCCCGAGCTTTTCAGGGCCGCGGCGTTCGCTGCGATGACCGCCGCCACGATGAGGGCGATGACTACCGACGAAAAGGCCGGCAGGTAAAGGCTGATTTTTTGTGTAAGCCGCGGCCAAAAGCGTTGCAGGATCAGGCCGAGCACAATGGGGAGAATCACCACTTGAACGATCGACAGCAGCATGGCGAGGTAGTCCACTTCGACCAGCGTGCCGGCATACAGCCAGACGAGCAGGGGGGTGAGCAGCGGCGCCAGCAGGGTCGAAACGCTGGTCATACCGACCGACAGGGCCAGGTCGCCTCCGGCCAGGTAGGTGATGACGTTGCTGGCGGTGCCTCCGGGGCAGCAGCCGACCAGAATCACGCCGACGGCGATTTCGGGCGGAAGCTGAAAGGCCTTGGCCAACAGCCAGGCCGTAAAGGGCATGATGGTGAACTGGGCGACACTGCCGATGAGGATGTCGCGCGGACGGGTAAAGACGATTTTCAGGTCCCGGGCGTTGAGGGTCAGGCCCATGCCAAACATCACCAGCCCCAGCATCGGGCTGATCCAGGCGGTCCGGATCCGCCCCGCAATTTCGGGAAAGAACAACGAGAATACGGCGCTGAGCAGCACCAGTACGGCCATGTAACGGGTAATGAAATTGCAGATTTTGAGCATGGGTCCGGGCAGTTGGATTTTTCGCTGCAAAGTTAATCCGATTGAGGGGATATTCAAATTTCTTTTGTATTTTTGTAGGGATATTGCAATCCGAATCACATTAAAAACAATCGTATATGAAACTGGACGGAAGAAAGGAAAGTTCGCATGTGGAAGACCGCCGGGGTCTTTCGACGGGAGCGAAAACCGGCATCGGCGGTATCGCCGGCATTATTATAATCGCCTTGTTTACCTATTTGCAGGGGGGCAGCCTGGG
>JAGCZK010000114.1 GCA_017960065.1 Paludibacteraceae bacterium | reverse complement strand
TTTGCTCAGAAATTTGTTCCTTTGTAAGTAACATAAGCTGTAATTTAGTTTTTAGCATTCCAAAATTACAAAGCTTGGAAGGACTGACCAAAATTGGTCGGTCCTTTTTACTCACTCAGACACACTTTTTGAAACAGTATCACTGCCGGTAGTGTTTCCTTTTGTGTGTATACATCCTTGTATTTACAAAACACTCATTATGTAACAAATCAAACTCAACAATTATGGTTACTTCTGACTTACTTCCTTAAAGGCTTTCAATAATTTGGGAAGATCCGATACGCTAATCCCATATTGACCATATTGAATATATATACTATCACCGAGAGTAAACACATTCTCTTCATAAAGAATATTTCCGTTCATATCCATAATGACAATCACATCGTCTAACCATCTTTTAATACCATCAGTATCGGAATTATCATATCTATCATAAGTTGGTATACAAGGTACTGGTAGATGAGTTATTGCGTCAACAAATATCGAGTAGAAATATGTACTTATGGATTTTCTTTCATATTTATGACAAGCCACACGTGCATCTTCCTTTTCATAATTGTATATTCCATTCTGAATAAGATCAAATCCAGTCCACAGAATTAGGCTATTGTACTCTTTTATTAATTGATATTTTTCATCACTATTCATAACATATTGATTTTAAGTTTTGTTTCTCTGTCTACAAAAATAAACTTATTGGTCTATTTGTGAAAATATTTCAAAAACATGCGCTACAGCACCCTGAAAGCAGGATTACAACATCCAAGGCGACCTCGTTCTAACGCTTCACCACCGGGCGAACTGACCGCCCATAGAAGCGGTCGCCGTAGCCCCAATTCACGCTGTTCGAATAGAAGTAGAGGCCGAACGCGTCGCTCGGGCTGCCCGCGGTGAGCAAACCCGACCAGTAACCGCCGAGACTACCAGCGTCGCCGAGGCCGCACTCGTCGCAGTTGCCTGCAGCGGGCAGGAAGAGCGAGTTACCATTCGGACCAGTAACACGATAACCGTACACTCCCTTGGGTGCAGTCCACTCCCATGAGCATTCTTCCTTGAGTTCTATCATTTCTGCCTTTGTCGGCATACGCCAACCGCTTCCCCAGTTGGCCGTGGCGGCATCGTCTCCGGCATCAAGTGTGGTTTTGGTATCGGTAAAGCCGTTTTTGCCGTAATCGCTATTGTTGCAGTACTTGGTTAGTTGATTATAGTCGGTTCCATACTTGTAGGTACTCCAACCATAGGTTGTCTTAGGCGTCGTTTCGCCCCATGCGAAACAGTCGCCATACTCCTCTGGCGAATTCGCCCCCACATTGCAGGTGGCCCAAAGCGTGCCCGAAGGCAGGCCAAGATCTACATAGTCGTGGCCTTGCAGGGTGCCATTGCCCGACAAACTCGGTTTACATTTCATATTTATTATTTTTAGTAAGGTTGTATTCTAATACAACAAAGCTCCAAGTCCTCGTCTTCATACCATCCCCCCCCCTCCAAAAACAAAACAACTGGAACCCGCTTCGCAGATTCCAGTTACAAATAAATTAAAAATTTTTTGAATTATCACAAAGAATTTTGGTCCTTATTGGTCCATTTCGCAATTTTTTTGAGAAATATTGACTCACCGCCACACTGCGGCCAGGTCCCAGCGGAGGCCGAGGTAGAGACCGCTGGAGGGGTAGTCGCCCTCACAGGTGTAGCGGTATTCGGCGAAAAGGCGGAATGGCAGGTAGGCAAAGCCGCTGTGTTCGAAGGCCACGCCACCGGCCAGTTGCAGGTAAAAGTCGTCGGAGTTGTAGCCGTAATCGTCGTCGAGCCAGGCCACGACGGGCGAAAAGTCGAGCGACACGGCGCCATAGACCCCCACCGCCCACGACTTGCTCAGCGGAATGGCAGCCCCGACGCTGGGGTTCCAGCCAATCGTGGCGTCGAACGGCGAAACGCCCAACTCAAACTGCAGCAGATTCAGCTCAAACAAGTGGTAGCGGAAGGCCAGCGTGCCCGCCGAAATCAGGTGGCGGTTGTCCGAAAAATCGTAGGCATAGCCCAGTTGCAAGGCCGACAAGACGGTGGATCCGCTGTAGTTGTAAAACCGCGTCATGACCGTTTCGCCAGTTGCTCGGGCAATCGGAACGGAATACGTTTGTAGCTTAGACGGTTGCGAAAGCTGGGGTTCCTGGGACGAAGTGGCCGCCTGGCGGGCGGACGAAGCTTTCGGCGTATAACGCACCAGGGATTTTGTCATCGGAGGAACAGAGGCATCGCGCTTGCAGTTGTAGTCGCGCATCGACGGGTCATCACTGTCAATCACCGTTCCATATCTCATTGAGGAATGTTTTCGGATGGCAACCCCGACGGTAGTCAACGTCTCGTTGAGCATGTGGTGCCGATGACCAAGACTGGGCACATCTTCGTCGATAAGCAGGGCCATCACGATGTCGCGTGCCGTATGAAAGCCGTACTGGCAACTTTCGTTACTGAAACGCATGGCACATTCGGTGCGGTTGTGCCCAGTCAGGCCCTTGCGCCCCATTTCGTCGGCCCAGCAGGTTGCCTGCTGGTGCATGAAGGTGTCGTACGACAGGGCCTCGATCGGCCGGGCGGACTTCAGGTCCGAAACCAGCGAGCGGTAATAGGGAGAAGACTTGTCCAGCTCAACAAATCCATCAGGCATTTGATACGACAACACCTCTACGCGCAAGAACTTTTGCGGGTAGAGGCGCACCAGATTGATATACAAGACGACGTTTTTCTCCTCCGGTGTCAGATACGACACGTTTTGGGCCGTATGGGCCCGCGCGATTTCGCCGGCCGTCCACTGCGGGTTGAGCGACGTTTGGGCGCAGCCCGGAAACGCCCACCACAAGCACAGCGGCAGCAGCAGGCAACGATGCCATCGGCCATATCGGGCAGTCGGTTTCATGATTCGGGTGCTGTTTTGAAATAATACCAAAAACAAAGAAACAAAAAATTATCGGAATTGGCAACGGTCATGCCCTGTCAATTAACAATATTTACATGGTTCATTAACAATAATTGCACGACAAACTCCTACTCCAAGCCGCGTTTTTTGCTAAATTTGTAAGGTCTTAAAATCATAACGCACATGAACAGACTGTCACTCGCCATCGGCCTATTGCTGCTAATGGCGCTTACCGCATGCAAAAAACGGGAAACCATCACTTGGGAGCCGGCTTCCAACACTTCGAACGCCTCATCGGCCGAAGCGGCAGCCACCGCAAACGACATCATCCACAACGACGAGGATTTTGTCGAAAACACCACGTTTTCGGATCAGGTGATCACCATCGTCTATTCCGGAACCTCCGCCACTGTTACCAACCCTTGGGAGGGTAACGGGGTCGCAATCAGCAACCTCAACGGAAACGTTGTCTGCACCTCCACCGCCGACGAGCGGATCGAATACCAAATCAGTGGCTCGGGGTCGGGCAGTCTCAAAATCTATTCCGAAAAGAAAGTCAAACTGTCGCTCAACAATCTGACCCTGACGAGCGCCAACGGACCGGCACTCAACCTGCAAGGCAAAAAGCGCCAGTTTGTGGTACTTTCGGGCGAGAATTCCCTTACGGGAAAAGGCTACGACACCGCCGACAACGAAGAGCAGGCCAAGGCCGCCTTGTTTGGTGAAGGCCAGCTGATTTTTTCGGGTGATGGCAGCCTGACGGTAACCAGCACCGGCAAGCACGGCATCGCCTCCGACGACTACGTCCGCATCAACACGGGCACCGTCACCATTAGCGCAAGCGGCTCGTCGTGCGCCGACGGCATCCATACCAACGACGGTTTCATCCTCTACGGCGGCGAGGTTTCTGTTACTGCCTACGACGAAGCCATACAGGCTGGCGACGACGATGACGCCGGCTACTGCTACCTGGTGGGCGGAAGCCTTACGGCAACGGCACAAAACGGCGACGGGGTCAGATCCTACGGGCCCACCATTCTCTACGAGGCGACCGTGGGCATCACGGCCAGCAAAAACGAAGGGCTCGAAAGCAAATCGCAAATCCTCATCAATGGCGGCCAACTGGAAATTACCGCCTACGACGACGGCATCAACGCCGCCAGTTTGCTGACCATCAACGGAGGTTGGGTGTATGCCCAATCCGCCAACAACGATGCCATCGACTCTAACGGCAACATCGTCATAAGCGGAGGCGTGATTGTAGCCATCGGCAGCCGCGACCCCGAAACCGCATTCGACGTGGACGAAGGGACGCTGACCGTTAGCGGCGGCACCCTGCTGGGTGTCAGCCCCAACAACAATATGTTTGTCTGTCCAACCACCAGCAGCACGCAGTACAGCGTTTGGACCAGCGCCACAGCAGGCACAAGCTATAACCTGGCCAACAGCAGCCATGCCGAAGCGATGAATTTCACCTTGCCTTCGACCTCCTTCACGCCCAAAATCCTCATTTCGTCGCCCGAAATCACCTCGGGCAGCAACACCCTTACCACTGGCGTAACGATTAGCGGAGGGACCAACTGGCACGGGCTGTACATTGGCGCCACTCACTCGGGCGGTTCGTCGTCGGCCACCGTGAGCGCTTCGCTCGGAAGCGACAGCAACACAGGCGGATTTCCTGGCGGGGGTCCCGGGGGCGGACCTGGCGGCCGACCGTAAAAAAACGGTTCCTTCCCGATTCACATCCGGCAAAAATAACGTACCTTTGCAGTATATTTCAGAGTGAGGTATGAAAGCACATTCGGGCTATATGATACTGATTATGGCGACGGCGCTGTGTCTGTCGGCCTGTCAGCCGGAAACGTCCGTCATCGTATTTCCGGAAGAGGAAAAACCGGACTTCCCGGCAACCGACTTCAGCTACTACCTGCCCGATGCCGATTCGATTCGAAACGTCCTCGAAGACTGGGTGGGAAACACCGAATTTTCGGATTCGATTGTGGAAATCTCCTTTTCGGGAAATGGCTATACCGCCATCAACCCGTGGCAGGACGACGGCATCCGCCTGGAGCAGTCGGACGGCGAACTCGTCTGCACGGTTTCGACCGAGTCGCGCGTGGTCTTCCACCTGACCGGCAGCGGCCAGATGGGCTTCAAACTCTACAGCCCGCGCAAGGTCAAGCTCCTGCTCGAAAACCTGCAACTGACCAACAGCAAAGGCCCTGCGCTCAACCTGCAAGGCAAAAAACGCCAGTTCATTCTACTTTCGGGCGAGAATACCCTTACGGGGAAAGGCTACGACACCGCCGACGGCAAAGAGCAGGCCAAGGCCGCCCTGTTTGGCGAAGGCCAGCTGATTTTTTCGGGCGACGGTAGCCTGACGGTCCGTTCTGCCGGCAAACACGGCATTGCCTCCGACGACTATGTCCGGATTCATTCGGGCAACCTCACGGTCATCTCCGCCGAAGACCGGGCCAACAAAGACGGCATCCACGCCAAAGACGGTTTTGTAATGGACGGCGGCTCGCTCGTCGTCGAATCGCGCGACGAGGGCATCCAAGCCGGAGGGGACGACCATCCGGGATACTGCCACATCCTGGGCGGCGAAATCCGCATCTTGGCCGCGAATGGCGACGGCATCAAATCGACGGGGGATTTGTGCGTCACCGACGGATCGCTGCAGGTGCAGTCGGTCCGCAACGAGGGGATTGAAAGCAAACGTAACCTGCTCATCGAAGGCGGAACCATCGAAGTGACGGCCAAAGACGACGCCGTCAACGTGGGGCTGCTGCTCACCATCAACGGCGGCCGGGTCTATGCCTGCTCGAGCGACAACGACGCCCTCGATTCGAACCACGACTTCATCATCAACGGCGGCATCGTGGTTGGCATTGCCAGCCACACGCCCGAAACGGCCCTCGACGCCGACGGGGGCAGTCTCATCATCAACGGTGGCACGGTGCTGGGCATTGGCGACAACAGTTTCATGTTTGTCTATCCCAGTTTGAGCAGCCGGCAGTACAGCACCGAAATGCTATTGGATAACGAAACATCGTACAACATCGGCAACGACACCTACCCCGAAGCCATGAACTTCGACATTCCGGCCACCACCTACACCACCCGCATTCTGGTGTCGTCGCCCTACCTCACCGAAGGCGATCAGCGCGTGCAAAAAGACGTCAGCCTCGAAGGGGGTGAAGTCTGGCACGGCTTGCACTTGGGGGCCACGCATAGCGGAGGCAAATACTGGCGCGATGTGACGGCCTTTTTGGGAAAACTTAAAAACCATTAACAGCGGCTTTCGTTGGCGCTTTTGATTTTTTTGCGTACATTTGCAGGTCGTTATGCGTAATCCGTATCACATATTGCTTGTCGGCCTGCTGATGCTGTCGTTTGCCTCTGCCGAGGCCGCCGACAAAGCCGCACACCACGAAAAGGGAAACCGTTCGGGCAACACGGCTGCAGCCACCAGCCAGACAACCGGCGACGATACGGCCGGCAGCACGGGCAACACGCCGAAAAAAGCCTTTTCGCTTCCGCCCAACACCGTCAGCGCCTGGAAGGTGGACGAACTGTTTGCCGGAGAGCGCCAGGCCGACCCCGACACGGCCACGCTGAACCACCAGCTCGACACCGCCCTCCCGCACAAATACAGCTTGGCGTCGGAATGGTGCGGCAACATGGGTTCGCCCGCACAGCCGGCAATCTTTCGCGACCGCTACAACCCTGCCCTCATCGGGCAGTACCTGTTTCTGCACCCCTACCGGACCTACTATGCGGGGGCCAGCGACGTGCTGTTTTACAACACCAAGATTCCGTACAGCAACCTCACCTGGACCAGCGGTGGACAGACACACCGCAGCGAAGACCGCCTGAAAGGCGTGCTGGCCGTCAATGCCACGCCCAAGCTCAACTTTGCCCTGACGGCCGACTACATCTACGGCGTGGGCCAATACTACAACCAATCGACCGACGACCTGATCGGGGCGCTCAACGGCAGCTACCGCGGCGAGCGGTACTCGATTTACTTCATCGCCGGGCTCAACAACTTCCGCAACTACGAAAACGGAGGCCTGGCCGACGCCAGTCTGTTCGGGCAAACCCAGACCTACACCCTGCCGACCAAACTCGACTACGCCTGGTCGGTTTACCGCTCTTTCTACTTTTGGGTGAACCAGCAATACCGCTTCGGCTACCACAAAACCGACCCCGACGACACCGAAAAGACCGAGTTCGTCCCCGTCGCCACCCTGGCCTACACCCTGAAATTCGAAGGCGGCCGTAAGAAATACTACGAATCGAGAATCGGTTCGTATTATGCCCAAAACCTCTACAACGAGTCGGTGACGCGCGACACCACCTCCAACAACCTGATGCGCAACATTTTTTCGGTCACCCTCAACGAGGGCTTCAAAAAATGGATGGTGTTTGATTTGCGGGCATACGCCGAAGTGGACGTGGAGCAGAACATGTGCCTGACCGGCGATTCGCTCTACGGGTACAAAAACGAAGCCTTGGTGGCCGTAGGCGGCGAAATTTCGGACCGCAAGGGCGCCACGCAGTACAACGTGCTGGGCCAGGCGCTGCTGCTGGGCTACGACAAGGTGCCCGGCTTCGACGTGAGCGGCGATTTTTCGACCGACATCCCCATCGGCAAGGAACAACTCCAAATCCGGGCCGACGGCTACGTCAAGAGCACCAACCCCGCCCACTTCATGCGGCACTACTACTCCAACCACTTTGCCTGGGACAACGACTTCGGCAATGTGTGGTCGGCCCGCGCATACGGCAGCGCCGGCATTCCGAACAAGTATTGCGACGTCAGCGTGGGCGCCGGCTGGGACGGTGTCAAAAACTACCTGTACTTCGACCAGCAGGCCCTGCCGCAGCAAAGTCCCGACTTTATCCAAGTGCTGTCGGTCGATGCCAAACTCAACCTGTCGGTTTGGTGGCTGCATTGGGACAACTCGCTGACCTACCAGCAATCGACCCACCCCGAAACGCTGCCCTTGCCGGCCTTTTCGGTGTACAGCAACTTTTACCTGCGGCACAAGCTCTTCAAAAAACTGCTTACCGTGCAACTGGGCGTCGATTGCCGCTACAACACCTCGTACTACGCCAACGCCTACATGCCGGCCACCGGGCAGTTTTACCTGCAAAACGAGACCCTCGTGGGCAACTATCCGCTCATGAACCTGTACCTGAACATGCACCTCAAGCATTTCAGAGTCTATCTGATGTATTACAACATGTCGTCGCTCTTTATGAAGCAACCGTGTTACACCACCCCCGGACATCCGCTCAACCCGGGCATTTTCAAATTCGGCATTTCGTGGAACTTTTATAATTAGGCCTATGGAAAAAGCAAGACTCATGGCACTCACCAAACACCTGTTCATCCTCGTCAGCGGGCTGCTGCTGGTCGGTATCGGGTATTTGGCCGTGCACTTTTACAACGCCAACAAAAGCAGTTTCAGACGCGACCTGACCCAAATCCAGCAGATGGGCATCCTGCGGGTCACGGTCGAAAAGGACAACCATTCGATTCGGGGCAACAACCTGACGGGCCTGCAAAAGGAAATGATCAAGCGCTTTGCCGCCGATTACCAGATTCACCGCATTGTGTTCAAGGAAGAAAACAACCTGTCGCAAGGCATCGACAGCCTGCTGGCCGGCTCGACCGACATTTTGGCCTGGACCATCCCGGTGTATGGCGAACTGGCGGAGCGGATCACCTACTCGACCCCCGTGTTCACCAGCCGCCAAGTGCTCATCCAGTACAGCGAAGGCATCGATTCGACCAAAAGGTTTATCCGCAACCAGCTCGACCTGGCCCAACGCACCGTCTATATCCAGGCGGGTTCGCCGGCACGCGGCCGCATCGAAAATCTGGCCAAGGAAATCGGCGACACCATCTATGTGCGCGAAATTCCCAACGCGCAGCCTTCGGACCTGATGCAGATGATTCTCGAAGGCGACATCGACTATGCGGTTTGCGACGAAATCGCCGCCCAGACCCTGGCGCAGGCCAACGACAGCATCGACGCCGGCACCGCCATCAGCTTCGCCCAAAACTATTCGTGGGCGCTCAACCCCGCCGCCTTTGATCTGAAAAAGGCGCTGGACCAATGGCTGTTTGATTTTATCAAGAGCGAAGACTATCAGAAACTGTATCAACAATACATGGCACAATGAAAAAAATCGGACTTATTTTCACCGCACTGCTGCTCAGTCTTTGCGGTTGTTCTCAAAACAATACGAACGGAACCATGGTAAAAATCGAAACCGAATTTGGCGACATCACCGTCAGACTTTACGATGAAACGCCCGCACACCGCGACAATTTCATCAAGTTGGCCCAAGAGGGCTTTTACAACGACCTGTTGTTTCACCGCGTCATCAAAGGCTTTATGATCCAAGGCGGCGACCCCGACTCGAAGGGTGCGCCTGCCGGCAAACAACTGGGTGCCGGTGGCAACGGCTACACCATCGAGGCCGAAATCAAGCCCCAGTTCTTCCACAAAAAAGGCGCGCTCTGCGCCGCCCGCCAAGGCGATCAGGTCAATCCGCAGAAGCGTTCGTCGGGTTGCCAGTTCTACCTGGTGCAAGGCAAAGTCTATAAAGACGCCGAGCTCGACCAAATGGAGCAGGGCATCAACAACCAACGCATGCAAAAGCGTTTCTACCAACTGGTCGAAGAGCGCCGCGCCGAAATCCAGCAGATGCAAAGCAACCGCGACTCTGTCGGGCTCAACAACCTGCAAAAGGAATTGGTGTCGCAAGTGGAGGCCGAGGCTGCCGCGCAACCTATCAAATTCAGCGAAGAGGCCCGCAAGGCCTACACCACCATTGGCGGCACGCCTTTCCTCGACAACGACTACACCGTCTTTGGCGAAGTGGTTGAAGGACTGGACGTTATCGACAAAATTGCCGCTGTGGAATGTGGAGCCGCCGACCGTCCCAAATCCGATGTCAAGTTCAAGGTCAGCGTAATCCGATAGTTTATGACCGACTTCTTACAACACTACCACTTGCTCGGACTGGCAGTAGGCTTTGTGGTGTTTCTGTGTATCGGAATTTTCCATCCGCTGGTCATCAAGGCCGAATACTACTGGGGACAGCGCAGTATATGGGCGTTTGCCGTTGCCGGTATTGTTTTTACCGCCTGCTCGCTGGGCACGACCGACTTTTTTGCTTCGGTCGTGTTCGGAGGCTTGGCCGCATCGTCGTTCTGGTCGATCGGCGAAATCAAGAAACAAAAGAAACGGGTGGAAAAAGGCTGGTTCCCCAACAATCCGAACCGCAAAAATCCATAATCAAATAAAACAATACCCCATAAAGAAAACCGCACTCCAAATGGGCGGTGATGGAAGCCGCCAGGGCGAGGGGGGGTTCTTCGACGGCCAGAGGCTGACAAAGCAACCGCCACGCGCGTCTGCGCCATCCGGGAGTTTTAGTTTTCACCGGTTCACAACCGGGCGGACAGGTAGCCCGTAGTAGCGGGCTGTATAACCATGCCCCACATTGTCCGAACTGCAGTAGAGATTGCACGAGAAACCGGGGTTGTCGGTATAGAGCAATTTCGACCAATAGTAGCCGTAGGCACCTACATAGCCAGGTTCGCTTCCCATACAGCTGCCTGCGGCAGGGAGAAAAATCGTTTTGCCGTTGGCGCTGGTGAACAAACGCCCTTCTTTGCCACCCAGCGAGGTCCACGTATTGGTGCAATTGTTGTACAGTTCTTCGATTTCGGCGATGGTCGGCATGCGCCAAGCGCTGCCCCAGTTGGCCGTGGCGGCATCGTCTGCGGCTTCAAGCACCGTCAAGGTGTCCGCGTAACCCTCAAATCCTTTGCTGCTGTTGTTGCAATACTTGGTCAAGGTCGAAGAAGACGTCCCATAGTTGTAGGTACTCCAACCATAGTCCGTTTTCGGCTCGGTTTCGCCCCAGGCGAAGTAGTCGCCGTACTCCTCGGGGGAATCGGCCCCTATGTTGCAGGTGGCCCACAACGTACCCGAAGGCAGACCGAGGCTCACCCAGGCATGGCCGTCAACAGTGCCTTCGTCGCCATCGAACGACGGAGTTCCCTCCTGCCCGCTTTGACTATTGTTCCCGCTGGTTTCAGGTTCTTGTTTGTCTTTTTCGTTGCAGGCGCCCAGCACCAACAACAAACTGAGCATCATGGCGAGGATTGATTTTGTTTTCATGAAAGAGAATTTTCGGCAAAGTTAATCCATCATCAAGCCAAATCCAAAAATATTTCTAGTCCTTGTCGGTCCAGGATGGGGATTATTTTGATCGTCGGCACGACGGTGCAACCATCTCCAGGTCGTGCCACGGTGCGCCCCTACACGGGTGCAAACAAAACCCATTGCGGGATTCAAATGGATTTTGTACCTTTGCGCTACCATCAATAAACGGACGCGATGATCATTCACAGGGCGAATGATTATTCGCCCCTACGACAACATTCTTACGAAATATGGAAAACAATGAAATCATCTTGACCGATGAAATGGCGCAGGAACTGCCGATCATCAAATCCCAAGCCATCCTCAACGGCACCTTTATGAAAGCCCCCAACGGAGTGCCGTCCAATCTCAATGAACAGACCTGGCTGGCCGTACGAACCCAAGCCTACAAAAGAGCCGTCGGAGACTGGGAACTGCAATTCAAGAATGTAACGATCACAACAGCCCCC
>JAGCZK010000113.1 GCA_017960065.1 Paludibacteraceae bacterium | reverse complement strand
GTGTGTCATGTCCCACTGCCATTTGGGCAGGTGGGAGCCGTCGTTGTATCCCATGAGGAAGTCGGTGCGTTCTCGCTCGCGCATGTCGGACGAGCCGTAGGCGTCGTCGAAGGGGTGTCGGAGCAGGAAGCATCCGTGTCCGAGTTCGTGTGCCACGGTATGGGCCACATCGTCGGCCTTGGCGCAGTTCTCCAATCTGTTCTTTGCGGATGCGTTCGTTAATGGCATACCCTTTGACGAGAAAGTTTTTGAGAACATTGTTTGCCCATTGACGAAATTTAACACCTCGTATGGTGTTGACTCGATATCCAACGGATATGATCATGTCTAAATTGTACATGGTCGTTTCGCGGTTAACCATTCGTTTTCCCTCTAGTCGAACTTGTCGGAATTTCCGACAGGTTGAGGATTCGTCGAGTTCATTGACCTTGTATATGTGCTGAATGTGCTCTAAGATGTTTGTTCTAGACGATCCAAACAATTTTACCATTTGTGCCTGTGTCAGCCATACGGTGTCGTTCTCGAGCCGGACGTCGATTTGGGTGCGACCGTCTTCGGTTTGGTAGATTAAGATTTTGTTTTCTTCCACAAGTGTTAGTTTTTACGGGTATGCAAAAATACAAAATCTTTCTTGAAAGTTGGTGATGTTCAAAGGTTCTGATTCAATATGGTACGGTTTTTTGGGGGCCTATGCCGAACGAAGGATAAAATGGACGTTATCTCGCTTGCAGGTCATTGTCGAGGATACGGTTCATGTATTGTTGCAACATGGCCTTGATGCGCCGTTCCATCATTTCGGCCCGCGGATGAGAATCCAGCAGGTTGTCGTTGAGGTAGGTGTCCGACAGGTAGTTGTACAGACCGACGCATTGTTGGCCGTCGAATTGCAGCAGCAGGCTGTCTTGGTACAACTGCCAGTAGGGGTTGTAGTAGTTGAAGGCAAACGTCTCTTTGGCCGGGGTGTCAAACACATTGCATCCGAAACTCAGGCATTTGGTCGTGTCGTTGAGGTAGGCCAGCACCGAAGGGTAGATGTCGGTCTGCTGCATGATGTGGGTCGAGTCCACGCCGCGCAGCAGCGTGTCGCCCGGGTGGAAAAACAGGATGGGAATCTCGTAGAACCCCCGCGGGTTGATCGACGACTTTTGGCACAGGTCGTTGGTGTGGTCGGCTGTGATGACAAACAGCGTGTTGGGATACCAGTCGGTGTCGCGGACGCGTTCGAAGAAACGGCGCAGCGCCATGTCGGTGTAGGCAACGCTCTGGTGCATGGGCACCGTGCCGGTCGGCAGGCTGTCGCGATAGCGCTCGGGCAGGTTGAAAGGGTGGTGCGAGGTGGTCGTGAAAATGCCGCTCAAAAACGGTTGGGGCAGGGTGTCGAGGTGCTGGGCCATGTATTGCATGAACTCTTCGTCCCAGATGCCCCAGGTTCCGTCGAACTGGCTTTGATCGGGGTAGTCTTCGAGGGCATAGTATTCGTCGATGCCCAAGGTTTGCATAAAGGCGTGTATGCCCAGTGTCGTGCGTGCCGAGTTGTGGAAGTACGAGGTGCGGTAGCCACGCTCTTTGAGGCGTATCGGCAGCGACCCGATCGACTGGGTGGCGTAGGGTTGTGTCAGCTGCAGGTCGATGCCCATCGGAATGCCGGCCAGTACGGCAGGAACCGATTCGACCGAAATTTTGCCGTTGGCAAAGCTTTGGGTGAAGGTGTAGCTGTTGGCCAGCAGCGAGTCTAAAAACGGTGTCCAGCCGCTGCCGTTGCCGTAGGCTTTGTTTTCGGGATGGAAAAACCCGACAAATTCTTTCGAAAACCCTTCGAGGATGAAAATGACCACGTTGTCGTAGCGGGCCGGACCTTTGGCCGGAGCCTGGCTGATGGGGTTGAACACGGCCTCGAGTGCGGCCTGATCGTCGAAGTAGGCTTTGCGGTCGGCCACGAGGTAGCGGTTGTCGATGGTGCGTATCAGGGTGAACACCGTGTTGGTGACCAGCGGGCGCTCGATGGGTTTGCAATAGGCCGAAGCGTCGTTGACGCCCAAGGGTTGTCCGACGAGTTTCCAGCCGCGGATACCGATCACACTCACGACGAGTGCCAATACAAAAATGCCGCTGTGCAGCAGCAGGTAGGCGGTTTTCCCTTCGGGTTGCCCTTCGTGGCGGACGGGGCGGTAAAAGCGAGCCAGCCCGATCATCGAGGCAATCAGAAACAGGCTCAGATACCAGTATTTGACCAATCCCATGGCGATAATGGGGGCCACATGGCCGTCGCTGTCGAATTTGGTGAAGAAATTGCAGGTTGTGCGCTGCAGGGTGAAGTTGAAGTACGGAATGTCGCAGCAATTGATGAAAATGCCGATAAAGGCTCCCGTCAGAAACAGGGCTTTGCAGCATTTTTGGTAGCCGGCCTTGTCGCGCATGGGCAGGGGGAGCAGGGCCAGTATCAGGTAGGGGGCCGCCAGGTACAAGATGGCGGTGGTGTCAAAACGCAGCCCGTTGAGGCAGATCCAAAACAGGTCGCCGGCGCCGGTGGTCGGAAACAGCGAGCGGTTGCTCCAGTAGAAGATCAGGCGTAACAGGGTGTAAACCAGATAAATCAGCAGCAGGTTGCTGCATACACTGCACAGGGGTTGTAGGGCTTTGCTTGCGTTTTTCATCAGGCGGACGTTATTCTTCGTTAAAGAAATCATCGTCAAAAAAAGAGCTCTCCCAAAATTCGTCGAGGTCGCGGCGCTCTTTTTTGGTGGGGCGGCCGAGTCCGGGGTCGCGGTCTTTGAAGCCCGACTGGCGCAAGGCGTTGAGCTTTGCCAACTCGTCGGCCGGGGTGATGTCGATCATGTATTCGCCCAGCAGTTTGGCGCCGAGGCGTCCGGTGGCCAGCTGCATGATGCTGTACGAGTAGGTGACCGGGGGACGCTTTACCTGCACTACGGTGCCGGTGGTAACGGTGTACGAGGGTTTGACCTGTACGCCGCCGACCAGAATGCGGCCTTTCTTGCAGGCTTCGGTGGCGATGCTGCGGGTTTTGAAAAACCGCATGGTCCACAGCCATTTGTCGATGCGTTGGGCTTCCATGCTTTGTTTATTTGTTGTTGAACTGACACATGGTGCGTTCGATGCCGGCGAGGCAGAAACTGCGGATGATTTCGACGGCGATGTCGAGCCGCTCGGGCAGCTGGCTTTGCTGCTCTTGGGTGAATTGCCCCAAGACAAAGTCGATTTGCGCGCCTTTGGGGTAGTCGTTGCCCAATCCGAACCGCAGACGGGCGTAGGCGTCGGTGCCGAGTAGTTCTTGGATGTTGCCCAGACCGTTGTGTCCGGCATTGGATCCTTTGCCTTTGAGGCGCAGGGCGCCGAAGGGCAGGGCCAGGTCGTCGACGAGCACCAACAGGTGGTCGAGCTCGATCTGCTCCTGCTGCATCCAATAGCGTACGGCGTTGCCGCTCAAGTTCATGTAGGTGTTGGGCTTGAGCAGCACCAGTTGTTGGTTTTTGAGGCGGCATTCGGCTACGGCTCCGTAGCGTTTGTCCGAAAAAACAATGTTGGACGCCTTGGCAAAGGCATCCAACATCATAAAGCCTATGTTGTGCCGGGTGGCCGCGTATTCGGGGCCGATATTACCCAAGCCAACAATCAAAAATTTCGACATTCAGTCTTATTTTTCGGCGGCTGCGGCGGCACCACGGGCGGCGCGGGTCATTTTAACGCCAACAACCAGGGTTTCTTTGTTGTTTACGATTTGCAGGTTGGGGAACGAAAGTTCGCCAGCTTTGATGGTTTTGCCCAACTCGAGGTTTTCCACATTGACAACCAAGCATTCGGGGATGTCTTTGCAGAGGGCTTTCACTTTCAGTTTGCGTACTTCCAAAACGAGTTTGCCACCGGCGCGTACACCTGCAGCCAAACCTTCGGTTTTGATAGGAACGGCAAATACAATGGGTTTTTTGGCGTCCACTTCGAGGAAGTCGATGTGGAGGATTTTATCGGTTACCGGGTGGAATTGGATGTCTTTCAACACGGCCAGGTATTCTTTGCCGTCGATGCTCAATTTCACTTGGTAGATGGTCGGCGTGTAGATCAGTTTGCGCACGTCGCCTTCTTTTACGGTAAAGTTCACGTTGTCTTTTCCTCCGTAGAGTACGCAGGGGATGCTCTCTTCGATACGGATGGCTTTGGCAGCTTTTCTGCCGAGGTCGTTGCGTACAACGCCGCTCAATTCAAATGTTTTCATAAGATAAAATTGTGTTACTCAAATTCGGGTCAATCGTTGTGCTTTTGGTGTTGGCGACCCGATTCCCATCACACTGTTTTTCAAAAGCGGTGCAAAGGTAGTGATTATTTGCCAATGTTACAAATAATTATGCGGGAATATTACGCGAGGCGCTGGCGTAGGAGGCGGACCTGGCGGGTAATCTGCTGCTGGGCAAAGTCGGGCCGAAGCGCCACGTCGGGTGGGGTGCCTTCGGGCGTGACGGCGATAATCTCCTGAAAATGAGGGTCGCTGGTCACCATAACCTTTCCGGCTAATGCGTAAACCGGCACCGAAGCGCGCAGGGCCACCTTCAGCGGAAGCTTGCCCGTGAGCGTCTGACGGTCGAAGCAACCTTCGCCGGTGAGGATGAGGTCGGCCTGTAAATCGCGTATGAGCGTTTCGAAATGCACCTGGTCGAGCAGCACATCGGCTCCCGGCTTCAGGCGGCCGCCCAAATACACGACTGCGCCCCCGATGCCTCCGGCCGCGCCGGTGCCGGCCTGCTGCATCCGTTCAGGCCCGTACCGCCGCTCCAGGTCGCGCATGCGTTGCTCCACCTGGGCGCGATTGGTTTCGTTCACGCCTTTTTGCGGGCCGTAGAGTGCCGTGGCTTCGGCAAAGCGGATTTCGGTGTCGTAGCAGGCGGTGAGCCCCACCGCGTGCCGGCGTAGCAAATCGCCGACCGCTTCGACCAGCCCGGCACCGCCGTCGTTGGTGGCACTGCCTCCCAATCCGAGCAGAATCTGCTTGCAGCCGCGTCCGATGGCATTGGCAATCAGCAGCCCCGTGCCGTACGAACTGGTTTGCAGGGGGTCGCGCTCTTCCTGACGCAACCGACCGAGGCCGGTCGCCGCAGCCACTTCGATGACCGCCGTGTCGCCGTTCAGGCCGTATCCGGCAAGGATGGGCCGTCCGAGCGGGTCTTGCGTCGGTGCGCTGAGCCACTGGCCGCCGGCATTTTGCGTAAGCAGTCGGGCAAAGCCTTCGCCGCCGTCCGAAAGCGGCAGCAGGCAAAGGCGGTCGTCGGGGAGGAATCCGGCGGCAGCCGCCTCGCAAACAGCATCGGCTGTCAGGCAGCCCTTAAACGAATCGAATGCAAGTATTGCGCGCATCGTGTTGGAGTGACATTTGGGGTAAAGATACAACTTTTTTGAAAAAGATACGGGAAAAAATGTTATCTTCGCCTTGAAAAAACAAGCTCGTCCATGAAAATTTTGTCTTCTGTCCTGTCGCTCAGTCTGGCCTTTGGCCTGGCCGTGCCCTGTTTGGGGCTGGCGGCCCCGGCGGCGCAGTTCTTCGGCGAAAACCCGCTCACGGCCGATGCCAACGTGGGGGTACTTGTCGTCGATGTCCATACGGGTGAGGTGATTGACGCCTATGGCGACAACCGTTTGCTGCCGACGGCTTCGACCATGAAGGTGCTGACCACCTCAACCGCCCTCGAACTTTTGGGCGAGTCGTTTCAATGGAGCACCTGTTTGGAAACCGACGGCGATATTGTCGACGGGGTGCTGCAAGGCAATTTGTATGTGCGCGGCTCGGGTGATCCCAGCTTGTGCAGCCGCAAACTGGCCTCGGGCGATTTTTTGGCCGAATGTGCCTCGCAGCTGCTGTCGCTGGGGGTCGGCAAGGTGTCGGGGCAGGTGGTGGCCGACCTTTCGGCTTGGAACAACGATGAGGCGGTCAATCCCGGTTGGCTTTGGGAGGATATGGGCAATTATTATGCTTCGGGGATTTATCCGCTCTCGTTTCAAGACAATACGCTCCATGTTTATCTGGCTTCGGGCGATTCTGCTTCGGTGGCTTCGGTGTTGAAAACGGAGCCGTCGGTCGATGGCTTGCTGGTTGAGAGCAGGGTGCGATGCACCGGTGTGAAGGGCGACAATGCCTATGGCTACGGCCGTCCGATGGATGCGTACCGTCTGCTCACGGGTGAGATTCCTTCGAACCGGGGCATGTTCCGTGTCAAGCTCGACATGCCCGATCCGGGTCTGGTGTTGGCGCAGCAGTTGCGTGCCCGCCTGCTGGAGGCTGGGGTTGCGGTCGACGGCGCTGCGTCGAGTTCGACGGTGCCTGCCGCCTCGCCGCGCAGGGTTTTGTTCGAGCACCGCTCGCCTGTGTTGTCGGCGGTGGTGGCCGAAACCAATTTGAATTCCAACAATTTGTTTGCGGAGTCGGTTTTCCGCTCGTTGGCTTCGGACGAGGCCGGCTCGCTGGCTGTGGCACGCAGCCGGGTGGTGGAGTGCTGGCGCGGCCGCGGGGTGGATTTGTCGCACTCGATTATTGTTGACGGTAGCGGTTTGGCGCCGCAAAACGGTTTGTCGCCACAAAATTTGGTGGGGGTGCTGCGCTATATGTACCGCTCTCCGCATTTTGGGGACTTGCTGGCTTCGCTGCCGGTGGCCGGCCGCTCGGGTACGCTGAAGTCTTTTTTGGCGGGTTCGCGCCTGGCGGGCAAGGTGTATGCCAAGTCTGGCACGATTGCGCATCTCAAGGCGTATGCGGGCTATATCTTTGTCGATGACAAGCGTGTGTGGGCGTTTTCGATGGTGGTCAACAATGCCGCCGGCAGCAACCGCGAGGTGCAGAAGCTGATCGAACGCTATCTCTTATCGCTGGTTCGGTAAACTCTCCGTTTTGCGTAGTGTTTTTCTCCCGTTATTTCGAAATTGCTCTAATAGGCAATCCTATATACGGGTCGGTTAGCAACATTTCAGCCGAGAAATCCAAATAGAAACCTTGGTTATTTATCATAGTCGAACTCCAATACAAAGCTCTAATGCCATTAAAATTAGGAGTTTCAATAACATTGCCAGCCATAGGAAAAAACAGCATGTTTCCATTTGTTTTGCTTTTCAGCAAATACCCCTTGATTATTAATCCTTCGGGGGTCTTAACCCTCAATCTTTTGATATTACAAGTATAAAGAAGCGATTCCAACTCGTCAACATCAGGAGTTTTATATTTTTTCCCGAGTCGTTGTTTGGCAGCGTCATTTGCTGGTGAAAGATGATAAACAGTCTTCTCATAACCAAAGTCATCTGTCGACTTAGCCCTTAAAACAAAACCGCTATTAGCCAAATCAGCAGTATCTTTCGCTGCAACAATACTATTGCTCCGTGTATATTGTTCCTTTGTGGAAGTTTCGCCCCAAGCATAATAATCGCCATTTTCGTATACGTATTTTGCTCCTAGATTACAATTGGTCCATTTGATACCACTTCCCATATCAACGATTTTGTTTTTTCCTAATTTTTTTTGGATCATTTCGGATGTAACAGTCAGACATTCCCAAATATCTGCGTTTTCATCAATGTTTTTTTCCTTGACAGGTCTGATAGGAAGACCAAAATGCCTGTAAAAATAGTACCCGGTCGTAAAAGCGATATTTGATGCAATATCCGCCGCGCCCCGATTATGGATCGAAGAAGCCCAGCATGCCCCTGCATTTGGACGGAAGTCATTGTCAGGGTCGTATTTGGCTATACTGTCACCTTTGTAAACGCCAGGAAAAGGGAAGAAGATTTTTCCTTTAGTTTTCGGACTTTCAAACATTACACCATATACGAGTCCTTTTTCCTCTGTTTTCACTATATAACCTTTGATTTCACACGAAGAGAACAACTCCTCTATCTCCTCTACGTTTGGCATTCTATATTTAGCGCCCCATTGTACCGATGCAGCATCATTGGTTGGCGTTAATTCACCATTTTCATTGACAATGCCATCTTGCTTAAGTTCGTACGTGTTCCTTCCGTATGTCTTAGAGTTCTCCTTTGCGAAAAAAGTTTTGGGCTCGGTTTCTCCCCAAGCAAAATAGTCGCCATTGTCACAAATATCTTTAGCACCAAGATTAATATTTGACCAATAGACACTAAGCCCAAGATCCACAATAGTATCTTTGGAAATTAACATTTCCAATTCTTGCACAGTAATAGTGTCTGCTATTGATTTTTGTGCGGCATGTGCACTGACTGCATACGATGCAATCAGCATCGATAGAAGTATGAATGGATTTTTCATAATTTTTTTGTATAGTTTGCATTTTCGTGATTCTTGAGGTCATTGCCGGCGTTACGACGCACTGTCGGCCAGGGGATTCCAGCCTTGGGCCTTGAGCGCGAACTGGTTGCCGTCGCGGGTAACCAGCAGAGCGCCGTCCTCGGCATCCGTAACAAACCCAATCTCATGCACCCCCTCGACCTCGCCGATACGCTCGTGCAACTCCATCGGAATCGTAAACAGCAACTCGTAGTCTTCGCCGCCGTTGAGCGCCGCCGTCACCAGGTTCATGTTAAATTCTTCGGCCATTCGCGCCGTTTCGTAGTCGATAGGGATTTTGTCTTCGTAAATGCGGCAGCCCACCTTGCTCTTTTCGCAGATGTGCAGCATCTCCGACGACAAACCGTCGGAAACGTCCATCATCGACGTCGGTACGATACTGGCTTTGTCGAGCGCCTCGACAATGTCGCGGCGGGCGTGCGGTTGCAACTGGCGTTGCAGGATGTATTCCTTTCCGGCAAAATCGGGTTGCACATCGGAGCTTTGGGCGAAAACCGCCTTTTCGCGTTCGAGCAGCTGCAACCCCATGTAGGCGGCACCCAGGTTGCCACTGACACACACAATGTCGTTCTTTTTGGCGCCATAACGCGTACACACCTTGTCTTTGTCGGCTTCGCCCAAACAGGTGATGCTGAGGCACAGACCGGTGAGCGACGAAGACGTGTCGCCTCCCACCAAATCGACCTGATGCTGCTCACAGGCCAGACGGATGCCGGCATACAATTCTTCGAGCATTTCGATGCTGAAACGCTTGGACACGCCAATCGACACCGTCAGTTGTTTCGGGTAACCGTTCATGGCATAGATGTCCGAAAAATTGACCATCGCCGCCTTGTATCCCAAATGTTTGAGCGGAACGTAGGTGAGGTCGAAGTGAATGCCCTCGAGCAGCAAATCGGTGGTGAGCAGCTGGCGCTTTGCCGCCTTGCCGTAATCGAGAATCGCCGCATCGTCGCCGACGCCGAAAACCGTGGACTTGTGATGAATGGGAAGCTCTTCAGTGAGGTGGCGGATCAGTCCGAATTCGCCCAAAGTGGATATTGGTGTGCCAGCCATAATAATTTTGATTTTTTATGCGTGCAAAGGTACAAATTTTTTTTATCTTTGCACTGCAATGAGTCTGACAGTATCGCATATAGTAAAAAGTTACGGAAAACAAACCGTTTTGCGTGACGTGTCGTTTTCGATAGAAGACGGGGAAATCGTCGGATTCTTGGGCCCGAATGGCGCCGGGAAATCCACTTTGATGAAAATCCTGACCGGCTCGCTGGCCGCCGATTCGGGCAACGCCCAGGTCGATTGTATCGATGTGTCGGCCAATCCCGAGGAAGTGCGCCGCCGAATCGGCTACCTGCCCGAACACAATCCGCTGTACCTCGACATGTATGTCAGGGAATACCTGCAGTTTACCGCCCGCATGTACCGGATGGACCGCGTGCGGCAGCGTGTGGACGAGATGGTGGAGCGTATCGGCTTGGGGCCCGAAAGCCACAAACGGATCGGCCAGCTCTCGAAGGGCTATCGCCAGCGTGTGGGGCTGGCCCAGGCGCTGATTCACGAGCCCCGTGTGCTGATTCTCGACGAACCGACCACCGGCCTCGACCCCAACCAACTCGTCGAAATCCGCCAGCTCATCGCCGAGTTTGGCAAAGACAAGACCGTGCTGTTCAGCACCCATATCATGCAGGAGATTCCGGCCATTTGCGACCGGTTTCTGATGCTCCGCAAAGGCGAGCTGGTGGCCGACCACGCCGTCGATGGCATTGCCGCCGCCGAACTCGAACAACTGTTTCACGAATTGACCCATTGACCGCATGGAAGAAGATTTTGACATCCGTCAGGCGCGCCAGGAACGCGAGAGCGATTTCGAAAACGTGTTGCGCCCGCTCTCGTTCGACGATTTTCGCGGTCAGAACAAGATTGTCGAAAACCTCAAGATTTTTGTACAGGCCGCGCGTATGCGCCAGGAGCCGCTCGACCACGTTTTGCTGCACGGCCCTCCGGGCTTGGGCAAGACCACGCTGTCGAATATCATCGCCAACGAATTGGGCGTGGGCTTTAAGATCACCTCGGGGCCGGTGCTCGACAAACCGGGCGATTTGGCCGGGCTACTGACAGGCCTCGAACCCAACGACGTGCTTTTCATCGACGAAATCCACCGCCTGAGTCCGGTGGTGGAGGAGTACCTGTACTCGGCGATGGAAGACTATCGGATCGACATCATGATTGACAAGGGGCCCAGCGCACGCTCCATTCAAATCGACCTCAACCCCTTCACCTTGGTGGGGGCCACCACGCGCAGCGGCTTGCTGACCAGTCCCTTGCGCGCCCGTTTCGGCATTAACTGCCACCTCGAATACTACGACAGCAATATCCTGAGTTCGATTGTGCGCCGTTCGGCCGGAATCCTGAACACGCCTTGCGATGACGACGCCGCCGAAGAAATCGCGCTGCGCAGCCGCGGAACCCCGCGTATCGCCAATGCGCTGTTGCGCCGTGTGCGCGATTTTGCCCAGGTCAAAGGCGACGGCCGGATTACGCGCGACATTGCCCGTTACGCCCTCGAAGCCCTCAATATCGACACCCACGGCCTCGACGAAATCGACCACAAGATCCTGACGGTGCTGATCGACAAGTTTGGCGGCGGGCCGGTGGGCATCACCACCATTGCCACCGCTTTGGGCGAAGACCCGGGCACCATCGAAGAAGTCTATGAGCCCTTCCTGATCAAGGAAGGCTTTGTCAAACGCACCCCCCGCGGGCGCGAAGTAACCCCCTTTGCCTACGAGCATTTGGGCAAAACCCCTCAATTGCGTCAAGGTAGCTTGTTTTAATATGTCAGAAGTAAAAACATTGGCCAAAGAAACGGCTGTTTACGGTTTGAGCAGCATCCTCGGAAAGTTTCTGAACTGGTGCCTGGTGCCACTGTACACCTACAAGCTGGCGACTTCTGCCGATTACGGTATCGTGACCAACATGTACGCCTGGACGGCGTTTTGCCTGGTTATCCTTACCTACGGAATGGAAACCGGCCTGTTTCGCTTTGTCAACGACGAAAAAGAAAATCCCGACAACGTCTATGGCACGATTCTGACCACGGTGCTGGGCACTTCGCTGCTGTTTGCCGTGGGCGTGTCGTTGATGTCGCCCGGTATCGCCTCGTGGCTGGGGTATGCCGCGCATCCCGAATACATTGTCATGATGGCCGTCACCGTCTCGGTCGATGCGGTGGCCGCCATTCCGTTCGCCCATCTCCGGTACCGCAAAAAATCCATGGCCTTTGCCATGCTCAAATTCGCCTTTGTCCTGCTCAATATCACCTTCAACCTGTTCTTTTTGGTATTGTGCCCCTATCTGATGAAGGTCTGCCCAGCGGCGGTCGATTGGTTCTACCGTCCGGATTACGGGGTCGGCTATGTCTTTTTGGCCAACCTGATTTCGACGATTCTGCAAACCAGCTTTCTGCTGCCATTGCTTGGCTTGCGCAAGTTCCGCTACGACGTGGCCCTGCTGCGCCGCGTGTTGCGCTACAGCCTGCCCCTGCTTTTGCTCGGCGTGGTGGGCATCATCAACCAAACGGTCGATAAGATGCTGATGCCGTTTTTGTACGGCAGTCAGGAACTCGGCCAGGCCCAACTCGGCATTTACGGTGCCTGCTTTAAGGTGGCCATGGTGATGATGATGTTTACGCAGGCGTTCCGCTATGCCTACGAGCCCTATGTGTTTGCCAAAAACAAGGACGCCGACAGCCGTCAGGCATACGCCGACACTATGAAGTTCTTTATCATCACCTCTTTGTTCATCTTTTTGGGGATGATGGCGTATCTGGATATCCTCAAGTACATCATCCGCGAAGACTATTGGGAGGGCCTCAACATCGTGCCGGTGATTTTGGTGTCGTATATTTTTCAGGGCATCTACTTCAACCTGTCGATGTGGTACAAACTGATTGACCGCACCTATTTTGGGGCGCTGATGTCGCTGGTCGGCTGCATCATCGATGTGGGGCTGATCATTGTGCTGGTGCCGCGCATCGGCTATATGGGAGCGGCCGTCGCCGCACTCTGCGCCTATTTCTGCATCATGCTCCTGTCGTATTTCTTGGGGCAGAAGTACATGCCGGTTCCGTATGCGCTCAAAGAAATCCTGCGCTACAGCCTGCTGGCGGGGGTGCTGTATGCGGTGATCGCCTGCCTGAAGACCCCGTCCGTTTTGCTCAATTATGCCATCAACACCCTGGCGGTGCTGGCATACCTGGTATATATGGTGAAAACAGACCTGCCGCTGGGCTCGCTTCCGGTGATAGGCAAATACTTTAAGAAATGACGCATTATGTTTTTTTGGCCGACGGTTTTGAAGAAATCGAGGCCCTGACTCCGGTAGATGTGTTGCGCCGTGCCGGCGAACAGGTGAAAACCGTTTCGGTGAATGCCTCGCCGAACGTGACCGGCGCGCATGGAGTGGCGGTACAGGCCGATCTTGTGCTGGCCGGTGCCGATTTTTCGGATGCCGGTTATCTGATTTTGCCTGGCGGAATGCCCGGTACGTTGAATTTGGGCAAAACGGCCGCCTTGTGCGAGCTGTTGCAGGCGCATGCCGCCAAAAACGGCAAGTTGGCTGCGATTTGTGCGGCCCCGTCGGTGCTGGGCCGCTTGGGCTTGCTCCAAGGGCGTGAGGCCATCTGCTATCCGGGGTTCGAAGACCAGCTTCGTGGAGCCCGCGTGTCGGACTGCAACGTGGTCTGCGACGGCAACATCCTGACGGCCGCCGGTCCGGGCGTGTCGCAGCCATTTGCGTTGGCACTGGTAGCCGACCTCAAAGGTCAGGCAGCCGCCGACCAAATCTCGGCTTCGATGCTGTTTTTGCGCTAAAAAAACAAATTTGTTGTAGAAAAATGCGGATAAATTTGGGAGATTGAAAAGAATTTCGTACCTTTGCGTCCGCAAATGGGGGTTTAGCTCATCTGGCTAGAGCGCAACACTGGCAGTGTTGAGGTGACCGGTTCGAGTCCGGTAATCTCCACAAGTTTTTGAAAATCAGTCGTTTACGACTGATTTTTTTGCTTTCTACGGCAAAAACGTGCCAAAATCGTGCCAAAGTTTTTTTCAGTTGCTTGCCAAATTTGGGAAATTTTTGTCCCGGGTCTGCATGTTTTACCCCAAAACGCCATGGAAACGTATTCTATTAGCATTTTTTAAGGATAAGACGATGCCTCGCATGGGCAAAAACAACTACTTTTGCGCCGTTAAATTATTTATCAAACCATTAATCATTAATTAACCTTTATGAAAAAACTGTTTTTCGCACTGGCCATGCTTGCACTCACCTCGGCCGCATCCGCTCAATTGTATGT